>NZ_JACYNS010000067.1:0-14367 GCF_014839405.1 Frigoribacterium sp. CFBP 13605
CCGGCGAGGACGGTGCGGCGGCTCGGGCCCGTGCTGCGGTCGGCGCGGCTGTCGGTGCCGCTGCCGGCGTCTCGCGCCGGGCGGAGCGCGTGTCGGTGTTCGGGGACGATCGGTGTCATGCGGGGATGGCCTTCCGTTTATCGTTCGGGTGAACGATAAGGGAGGTTCGCGGCGGCGGCCAGCTCGCCGGAGCCCCGGAGGCGCGGCTCGGCGCTCCCCCGCAGCCCCCGTTCTCCGCGCCCCGCCGCGGATGCGGGCGTGCCCATGCGGCAGCGTGCACGGGCTGCAGTCTTCACCCACTCGTTACACGAGCGCGCCTCGCCGACGCGACCCGCGCCTCCTCGGCTTCGCGCTCTCGTCTCGGTCGAGTGGTCCCGACACGTCCCTCCCCGCCCCACGAAGAACGCTTTGCGCCCACTCGATCGACCCGCGGAGACGACGTCCGAGCAGGAGGCGCGGGTCGGCTCGCCCGCGCCCGTCACCCCCGCGACGGCTCGAGTGGGCAGAACCTGCTCGTCGAGGACCGCCCGGCAGCATCTTCTGCCCACTCGCCCGGCTCGATCGGCCCCGGAGGACCGGCGTGCCCCTCGAAGCGGGACTCCGTCCGGAGCCGGGCCGCGCCCTAGTCTCGGCTGATGGCCACCCCGACCACGCCCCGCCTCGCGCTGGGTCGACCCGCTCTCGCCTTCGGGCTTCTCGGGGTGTTCGCCTTCCTGTCGGACACGGCCTTCACGTGGTGGACAATCACCCGTCCGTCCGCGCCGGTCAGGTACGTCGCGGTCTCGTCGGCAGACGGCTTCGACGGGTTCGACGGGGTGCAGACGGTCGGCGGCCCGTTGCTGCTCATCGCGGTCCTCTCGATCGGGTTCGCGGTCGCGCTGCTGGTGGTGATGCTCGCGCACCGGCTGGTCAGTGCGCGTCCCGGCCGCGGTGGTCGCGCCTCCTGATCGTCCGAGCCGGCATCGCTGCGGCAAGGTGACTGCGCGACCACGTCGCGATGACACCCCCGGTCGGTAACCTCACACCAGGACCATTGTCCACAGACGAATCGGGGGCACGATGACTGAACCACGCATGCCGGAGAGAGCCAAGGACAACCTGTTCAGGACGGTCGGCGAGATCGGCAAGTTCGCTCGCGACGCGTCGGCCAAGGTCGTCGAGCAGGCAGACGATCTCAGAGAAGTCGCGGTCGACACCGTCGAGAGGATCGGGGCCAAGAAGAACGATCCCTATGAGGACGCCATCGCCGAGTACAACGACGCTTTCACGCTCATGAACGACAAGGGCCTCGCTCTCCTGGGACAACGTGAACGATCGACGGACCTGATCGACTTCGTCGAACTGCTCGTCAACAGCGTCGCCAACACTCCGAAGACGTTCGAGGCCGATTTCGAGCAGATCGACGTGGACAAGAAGGAGTTCCTCGCAGCCGAGGACTTCGCCCGGAAAGACCTCGACGCCGCTCGGATGTCGGCGATGGGCGCCGGAGCAGGCTTCGCCACAGGCGCCGCTGTCGCGAGCCTCGCCCCCACAGCAGCACTGTGGGTGGCCACTACGTTCGGCACGGCGTCCACCGGAACGGCGATCTCCACTCTTTCCGGGGTCGCCGCGACCAACGCGGCCCTCGCCTGGCTCGGTGGAGGAACCTTGGCAGCAGGAGGGGGCGGCGCGGCAGCCGGAGGTGCGCTGCTCGCACTCGCCGGACCTGTCGGTTGGACCATCGCCGGAGCAGGGCTCCTCGCATCCATCGCCCTGCTGACCAAAAAGAAACTGGAGAATCGAGAGGCGCGCGAAGAGGCCTTGACCGCGGTCAAGAGGAACACCACGATCGTGAGACGCATGGACGCGGAGATCGCCGATCTCCTTGAGAAGACGACGTCCATCCGCCTGTCGTTGGCGCGGTTGTACGGCGAAGCCTTGGCCGCATTCGACACCGACTACCTGGCGCTTCCTCCTTCGAGGCAAGACCAATTGGCTGCGCTGGTCAACAACACGAAGGCTTGCGCAGCCCTGCTCGGGAAGCGACTCGAGCAAGGCCCGGACGGTGACTGACGCCCGCCGTCTGGCGAAGAGCAACCAAGAACAGGCGGTCGCCGCATGGATCGGCCATCTGAACCAATTGCGACTCGACACCCTGCTGAGCGGTCTGGCCCGACAAGGCGAGAACCTCCGCGACGCCCTCTCGATCATCGACCAGGCCGTCAAGAAGATCGATCTCGAGGTCGTCACCACCAACCGTGGCGGAACGAAGGGGATGCACGGGTTCATCGCCGAGGTCGCCGAGGTCGGCATCGGCAATGCGCAGCGCCGGATCGCCGGTGCCGAGCCCGTCTATCAGTGGGTCAACGACAACGGTCCTGTGGACCTGCTGCGTGAAGGCGTGGCAATCCAGCAGAAATTCGTGGCTGCAGGTGGGCGCCTCGGACTCGGCGCCATCACCGAACATCTCCAGAGGTACCCCGACTACGTCAAGAACGGGGGGCGCTACCAGATTCCTCGGGATCACTTCGATGTGATCCGAGACCTGCACGCCATGACCCCCGAGACTGCCGCAACCACCCTCTCACGCAGCGGAGACGGCCCGTCTCTCTCGGATTGGAAACGGGTCCAGACGTTCTTCGGCTCCGGCGCGGTCGACATCGATTCTCTCGAGCCGTCCCACCTGGACTACCGCGAGGCGCAGCGAGGCGCCTACGAGGAGACACTGCAGTCCGAGAAGGATTCCCTGAAGCAGACCGACGAGGGCAGACGCCGTGATCTCCACGACGACAGTCGACCGGGCCTGCAAGAAGGCATCCAGGCGACGCTGCTGAGCGCCGCCGTGGAGGGTGGGACCGCCCTGGTCCTGGCCGTCGTCCAGAAACGGCGCGACGGCAAGAAGCTGCGGGCTTTCACGGCCGACGACTGGGTGGACATCGCGGGGGCAGCCGGCCTCGGTGCCGCCAAGGGGAGCGTCCGAGGACTGACGATCTACTCGCTCACGAACTTCACCGCGACGTCCTCGGCAGTCGCCAGCTCGATCGTCACCAGCGCCTTCGGCATGGCGGAGCTGGCGAATGAGCTCCGCCGAGGTGAGATCGACGAGCTGCAGTTCATCGAGAACTGCGAACTCTTCTGCCTCGACACGGCCGTCAGCGCACTGTCGTCCCTCATCGGTCAGACGCTCATCCCCGTACCGGTTCTCGGCGCCGTCATCGGGAACACGATCGGCACGGTCATGTACCAGGCCGCACGCACCTCATTGTCCGCGCGCGAGATGGCGTTGATCGCTGGCTACGCCCGCGCTCAGCGCGAGCTGGACGAGTCGCTGAGTGCCGACTACGCACAGCTCATCGACGAGCTGACCGCGAGCCTGTCGGACTACTTCGAGGTTCTCGAGCGTGCCTTCTCGCCCGACGTGCTGACCGCGGTTCAGGGCTCGATCGAGCTCGCATCGACAGTCGGCGTGAAGCCCGAGGACCTCTTGGACAGCCGCGCGAAAGCTCGTCGTTTCTTCCTCGACTGACGTGCACCAGCCCCACAACTGGGTGACGTCGGTGTTCTCCCGGACCGTGATCACATGTGAGCATGGTTCATGGACCTGTCGCCAGGGGGCAGATCGTGATCAGGGGAACGAACATGGCACACAACGGCTACGCCGTCATCGACTTCGAGACGACCGGGCTCTCGCCCCAGTACCACCACCGGGTGATCGAGATCGGCATCGTGAACGTCGCACCTGACGGCACGATCGAGGACTCGTTCGAGACCGTCGTCAACCCGGGACGCGATCTCGGCCCCACGCACATCCACCAGCTGCGCGGGGCCGACGTGCGGGATGCCCCGACGTTCGCGAACGTCGCCGACGACTTCGTCGACCACCTGCGCGGACGCGTCCTCGTCGCCCACAACTCCCGGTTCGAGACGACCTTCCTCCGGGCGGAGCTGTCCCGTCTGGGCATGACGTCGCCCGTCGCCGACGAGGGAGCGCTCTGCACGATGAAGCTCGCCACCACCTACCTGCCCGGCTCAGGGCGGAAGCTCGCGGACTGCTGCGCGGCCTTCGACATCCCCCTGGTCGATGCCCACGAGGCGCTCGCCGACGCTCGGGCGACCGCGCAGCTCCTCGCCGCCTACCTCGAGCTCGGGCGGGACCAGTCGTCCTGGTGGGGCCAGTGGGGTGACTACGCGGCGAGTGCCGCCTGGCCGGCGCGCCGTCTAGGGGCGACATCCTCCGCCTGGGTTTCCCGCCGGAGATCCGAGGCCGACGCTGGCGAGGCGACTCGCGCCTCCCTCGCGCCCGGCTGGGCCGGCTCGACCAGTCGTGCCGTGGCGGACACCGTCATCGCGGCTTCGCCCAGGGCGACTAGGGCGACGTCATTCCTCGACCTCACGACCGACCGGCTCCGACCTGTCGGCGGCACGGGCCGCGAACTCGACTACTTGGCGGTCGTCGACCGTGCCCTCTCGGACGGGTTCCTCTCCGTCTCGGAGTCCGACGAACTCCGCAGCCTCGGCGAAGCCATCGGCGTCGGTCCCGTGCGCCGCTCCGAGCTCCACCACGAGTACTTCGACGGTCTCGTGGACGCGGCCTGGGCCGACGGCGTCCTCAACGAGGACGAGCGGGCAGACATCACGGCAGTGGCCATCATGCTCGACATCGCACCCGACATCCGAGACGCCGCTCTGAGCCCGCGTGCTGCGGAGGCAGCCGTGGCCGACCACGCCGCTCGTGCCGACGCCGCGGAGTCGGGTAGCGCGGTGATGCGTCTCGGACCAGGCGACCTCGTCGTCCTGACCGGCGAGATGAACGAACCGCGCGAGCGCATCGAGCGGACGCTCACCTCGATGGGCGTCGTCGTCAAGCCGGGCATCACGAAGAAGACGACGCTCCTGGTCGCCGCCGACCCGGACAGCCTGTCGGGCAAGGCGCAGAAAGCCCGTCAATACGGCATCCCCATCGTCGGCGAGGACACCCTCCGGGCCCTCCTCCAGACGGCGTAGGTGGGATCGTGGCAGCAGCAGGCAGGTCGGCCACCGACGAAGCACACCGCCACCAAGCGCTCGCCGAAGCGCACGAACGGGAGGCGGCCCGCGCACGAGACGCTGCCGCTCGATTCGGCCTCGCCGGCGTCACCGAGAAGCGTGTCGCCACAGAACTCGCCCGACTCGGCGCGTTCGGATACCACCTGCTGCCTGACCGCGCCTGGCCCGGGAGCCGGAGCGCCCAGGTCGACCTGATCGTGGTGGGTCCGTCGGGTGTCCACATCGTCGACACCAAGGCGTGGCGGGAGGTCTCGATCCACGACGGTCGCATCTTCCGGGGACAGGCCGACGTCACCGACGATCTCGCATCACTCGCCGACCTCGCTTACAACACTGAGGGAATACTGGCGGAGGTCGGTCTGGCGCCGACCGAGGTGCACGCCGTCGCGGTGCTCGCCGGGCAGAAGGGCATCCGGGAGTCCGTGGGGCCTGTGACGGTCGTCGGCGAGCGCGACGCTCTCGCCCACCTCGCGTCGCCCGGCAACCGGCTCACCTCGCAGCAGGTCGACACCGTCCTCCGCCGCGTGCTCGACCACTTCCCCGTTCTCACTTCGACGACGGTCGTCGACGTCACGGTGCCCGAGCCTATCCTTCCGCACCGAGACGAACAGCTCGTGCCGACCGAGGCCTCGACCGTCGACACTCAGGACGACCCGGACGTCGAGATCGATGCTGCACTACTGGAGAGCATCCTTGCGGCACCGATCGAAGAATGGATGTCGTTCCTCGACCCGGCCCAGGCCAAGCTCGTCCGTCGCAGTTTCAACGGTCCTGCCCGCATCCGCGGGTCGGCCGGGACGGGCAAGACCGTCGTCGGCCTCCACCGTGCCGCTTACCTGGCCCGGAGCGGTAGCACCCGCGTGCTCTTCACGACGTTCGTGCGGACACTGCCGGCCGTCCTCGGGAACCTGCTCGTCCGCCTCGCGCCCGACACGTCCGACTCGGTGGATTTCCGCGGCATCCACGGCTTCGCTCTCGACCTCCTGGCCGAGCGGGGCTGCACCGTGCGACTCGACGCGAAGGCGGCCGATTCTGCCTTCGCCGAGGCGTGGGCCGCCGGGGGCCAGGGCGGTGCGCTCGACTCGTCGGCGACCACGTCACGCTACTGGCGTGACGAGATCGACCATGTCATCAAGGGACGTGGCATCCGCACGTTCGAGCAGTACGCCGACCTTGCGCGGGTCGGGCGACGCCACCGTCTGACGATCGAGCAGCGCCGTGACGTCTGGTCTCTGTTCGAGCGCTACGACCGCGGACTCCGCCGACGGAACGCTCACGACTTCGCCGACGTCATCCTGATGGCTCGAGACAGCCTTCGCGCCCAGCCCCTCGAACGATACGGGGCGGTCATCGTCGACGAGGCGCAAGATCTCACGTGCGCGATGGTGTCGCTACTGCACTCCCTGGTAGGCGACCGGCCCGACGGGCTCACCTTGATCGGCGACGGTCAGCAGACGATCTACCCCGGTGGCTACACACTGTCCGAGATCGGCATCTCTCTCAGCGGCCGTGGTGTCGTGCTCGGCGTCAACCACCGAAACACGGCCGAGATCCTCGCCTTCGCGAACACCGTCGTCGCCGGCGACGAGTACAACGACATCGAGGGGACTGGTCAGCGCATCGACGGCGTCGAGACGGTGACGCGGTCGGGACCACGGCCCGTGCTCGACCGCCATCGTTCCTGGGCGTCCCACGACACCGCCCTCGTCGAGCGCGTCCGGGAGGTCACCCGGCTCGTCGGCACGTCGTGGGGCGACGTGGGCGTCCTGGCGACGACGCACTGGCAGGTGACCAAAGCCAAGGAGGCGCTGGTCACGGCAGGCATCCCCGTCCTCATGCTCGAGCGCTACGACGGCCGCCCCGTCGACGCCGTCAAGGTCGGTACCGTCAAGCGTGCCAAGGGGCTCGAGTTCAAGCAGGTCGTGCTCGCTCGGGTCGACAGCTCGCTGCTGGGGAGCAGTCCGGCACCTGCCTCGGACACCGACCGCGAGCGCCGCGACCTCGACCGGCGCGAGTTGTACGTGGCGATGACGCGAGCGCGTGACGGCCTGTGGGTAGGCACGCGCGCGATGCCGGGCGAGCTGATCGGCGCCGACGCTTCCATCCGCCGATGACGGCACCGCATGGCACGATGACTGCAGCACCAGGGGGAACGAGGGTGGATCGTCGAACGAGACGATCGACGAGGTCTTCCGCACACCGCACCGGGAGGCGCACGTGAGCACCACCAACCACGAACTCGTCGGACGAGCAGTCACCGAGCTCGCTCGCGGTCTCGAACCGTTCGTGTCGAGAACGCTCTCGCCCCATTTGTTGCCAGGGATGGGCTGGACGACACTGCTCGAACGACGTGACGAGGCGACCGGACGCGTCGGCGGGACCTACGCCGCGACCGACCTCCAGGTCGTCCTCCGCACCATGACCGAGCCGCTCGGTGCTCTGGGGCGCCCGTTCGAGACCGTTCTGGGCCGTGCCGGCACGCGTCTCGCCGGCGAACTGCGTGAGGTCGGCAACGCGTGGGCCCACAACGGCTCCTTCAGCGACGACGACGCCTACCGCGCCGTCGACTCGGCCCAGCGCCTGCTCGTCATCTGCGGAGCGGTCGAAGCCGGCGAGACCCTTACCGGCTTGCGCCGCGACCTCCAGGTGCGAATGGCCGGCCCGGCTCCGGCGACAGAATCATTGCCGGTCCCCGCACCGGCGTCGGCCCCCGCTGTCGTCGTCCCCCTGGCGTTCAGCCCTCCTCCTCAGACACCGCCTCGGGTCCCCGCCCCGCAACCCGTCATCGCCCCGCGATCGACCGAAGCGACTTCGAACCCCGGCACACCGGACGCACCACCCACAGCGGACACCCGCTCGACCACGTCGTCGACGGTCACGGTGACCATTTCGTGTGCACCCGTCATCAGCTACGCGATGGCACACAACGGTTTGACGGTCATCTCCGACATCACCCTGACGAGCCCCACGACGACCGCTCGTGGTGCCCGTCTGACCGTGGGCATCGAGTCCGCGCTGGGACCGATCGGGGCACCGACCGAGTACTTCGTGGATCTCGTCGCAGGGTCGGAGACGTTGGTCCCGCAGCTCGACATCAAGGTCGACCCATCGGTCATGCTCGGCGTCGAAGAGGCACGGCCCGCTCGTGTGGTCGTCACCGTGGTCCACGATGACGTCGAGCTCGGTCGAGGAACGGTCGAGGTGCTCCTGCTGGCCGCGAACCAGTGGCTCGCGCGCCCCACGCTGATGTCACTCGAGATGCTCGCTGCCCACGTCCAACCGAACCACCCTGCTCTCGAGTCCCTGGTGTCCGAGGCCGTCGACGAACTCGCCCGGACCACCGGCAGCGGCGCACTCGTCGGCTACCAACAAGGCCCCGAACGAGTGGACGCGACCGTCGACGCATTGATGACCGCCATGCGCGGTCGGTCCATCCGGTACAGCACGCCTCCGGCCAGTTGGTCGGACGACGGCCAGAAGGTCCGAACGCCGCACGAAGTGCTCGTCGGGCGCCTGGGCACCTGCCTCGACACGACGGTGACCCTGGCCGCGGCACTCGAGCGCGTCGGCATCCGCCCCCTGCTCGTGGTCGTCGAGGGTCACGCCTTCCTGGGTTACTGGCGCGAAGAGACGTCGTTGGCGAGCCCGGCGACCACGAGCGCCTTCGCACTGCCGAACTTGGTCCGCACGGACTACGCGCGGGTCGTCGAGACGACCTTGCTCACCGAGGACTCGGCCGACGTGGGCTTCCACGACGTCCGACGTGCGCCTCTTGAACAACATCTGTCGGGCGACCTCGACGGTGTCGTCGGCATCACCGACGTGTACCAGGCTCGCAGCAGCCGCATCTATCCCCTTCCCGCTCGAGTCGCAGCGGAAGACGGCACCGTGGTCGTCGTCGACTACCAAGCCGTGCACTCCCGGCCCGCGGCGTACGTGCCCGAACAGCGTCCTGACGATTCCGGCCCTGCAGACACCACCCCCGTGCCTGCCCGCGTCCAGCGCTGGAAGAACACCCTCCTCGACCTCAGCCTCCGCAACCGGTTGATCAACTTCGCCGACCGTGCCCGGTTCCCCCTCCACGTGGCCGAAGAAGGTCTGGCCGAGTTCGAGGACTACCTGAACGGGGGCAAAGCCTTCGAGCTCCTGCCGTCGGATGCCCTCCCCGCGGTCGAGACCCAGCGAGGCGTCAGGTGGGGACGTGACCTGCCGTCGGACAGCCGAGCCGATCTGTTCCACACCAAGCACCAGCTGTACACGGACGCCTCGACCGAGGCGTACCCGCGACTGCTCAGAGCACTCGCGTACAAGGCCAAGACCGTCCTCGACGAGACCGGCGCCAACAACCTCTACGTGTCCATCGGCTCGCTCGTCTGGAAGGTCAAGGACAAGACCGTCCGGTCCCCGCTGATCCTCGTCCCCGTCACGCTTCGTGCCAAGGGAAAGTCCGGTGGCTACCAGGTCGTCCTCGACGACGCCGGGGCCTCGACGCCCAACTACTGCCTGCTCGAGAAGCTCCGGGCGGAGCACGGCCTCCGCATCCCGGCCCTTGCCGACCCCGCTACCGACGCGTCGGGCATCGACATCCAGCGGGTGCTGACCGAGACCCGGCTCGCCGTCCTCGAGTCGGGCATCGAGGCGAACGTCGAACCGACCGTCGACCTCGCGCTCCTCCAATTCGCGAAGTTTCGACTCTGGAAGGACTTGGACGACAACTGGGAGGCGCTGGCCGGCAACGACCTCGTGCGTCACCTCATCGAGTCCCCCACCGAGCCGTTCGTCGACGCGTCGGTGCCGACCGACGGTGATCCTCACGCGCCGGTGACGGTCGACCTCGACGCGCTCCTCGCGGAGCTCCCCGTGTCCGCCGACTCGTCGCAGGCGGAGGCCGTCGCGGCCGCATCGGCCGGGCGGACGTTCGTGCTCGAGGGCCCTCCGGGAACGGGCAAGTCGCAGACCATCACCAACCTCCTCGCTCTGGCCATCGCGGACGGCAAGAAGGTCCTGTTCGTCGCCGAGAAGCGGGCAGCCCTCGAGGTCGTACAGCGGCGACTTGCGAGCGTCGGCCTCGGGCCGTTCACCCTCGACCTCCATGACAAGGGCAGCAAGCCTGCTCCGCTCAGGGAGCACCTCCGGACGTCGTTGGCGCAGCGTGCGTCGGCGGATGCCGAGGGACTCGCGCGGTCGACCGACACGATGGAGTCGGCCCGTCGCCGGCTGGCGCGTTATGCCGCCCAGGTGCACGACGTCAACGCCTCGGGCCACAGCCTCTACACCGCCCATGTGGCCGAGCTCGTGCAGGAGCACAGTCCTTACGAGCTGGCCGTTCCGGAGCACTTCGCCGCCACGGCGTCCCTCGACGACCTCCACGTCGTGCGCACGGCCCTGCGCGAACTGGCCGACCACGCCGGGAGGGCGCGGCCGACCGCCGAGCACTCCTGGGCCTTCGTGGACGTCGGCTCGGACGACGCCCTCGACGAAGAGGCATTGCTCTCCCTCGTGACCCGGTTCGACGAGGCGCTCGGTGCCGCAACAGCCGACGACACTCTCGCCGAGGCGCTCGGCACCGTGTCGACGCCTGACGAGCTCCGTACCCTGGCCGCGACCCTAGGCAGCGCTGGGGTCGATCACGCGGTCCTCGCCGAGGCGCGGACCTCCACCTGGCAGGGTGAGACCCGCCGGCTGCTCGGTGAACTCGACGGGGTCGGTCTAACCTTCGGTGACGTGCTCACCGTCGTCCAGCCCCACGTCCTGGCACTCGACCTCGACCGGATCGCGCACGAGGCGACCGTCGCTCATTCCTCCGGCTTCTTCGGGCGGAAGAAGAGGCGCCGCACCGTAGCGGAGTCCTTCGCTCACGTGACCCGACCCGGCGTCACCGTCGACCTCGCGACCCTGCCCGCGTTGACCGCCCGCTTCGTGGCCCTGCGGGAGTTCGTACGCCACCTCGCCGCCCAGATCGACGTCGTCCCCGGGCTCTCGGTGTGGCCTGGCTGGAATCCGCTCATCGAAGCCGATCGCTCACACGTCGCATCACAGATCTCGTGGCTGCAGTGGCTGTCGACGGTGACCGACGCCGACACCGGTGCGCCCTCGGGGCGCGCCTTCCGCGTCGCCCTCGAGCGGATGACGGTCGGCCGGCAGGCGCCGGCTCCGGAAGCAGCCTCCCGAGCGGCCCGCCTGGCGGACGCGAGGGAGTCGCTGACGATCGCTTCGGGTACGACGCCGGTGTCCTGGGCTGCCTGGACGGGCACACAGCCCTTCCTTAAGCGATGGATCTCGACGAGCACGGGGCGCGACCCTCTCCAGCCCACCGGTGTGAGCCTGTCAAACTGGGTGCGGTGGCGGCGAGCCGTCGCCCCCCTCAGGGATTTCGGGCTGCTCGACGCGTACGCGACGGTGATCTCGGGTGCCTTGCCAGCCGACGAAGCGAGTGACGCTTTCGAACGCGGATTCGCGACGGCCAGCAGGCACGAACGTGCCCGCGCCACCGGACTGGACGACTTCGATGCTGCCGGACAAGGAAGGTCGATCGAGCGCTACACCTCCGCTGCTCGTGACATCCGGGCGGAGCTTCCCCGGGCCATACCGGCCCAGCTGATCGGCCGACGAGGGTTCGACCAGCAGACGGCCCAAGGTCGGGCAGGGAAGTTCGTGGCCGAGGTGGCCAAGATGCGTGGGCGCATGAGCGTTCGCGACATCATGACCACGTACGGCGATCTGGTCGCCGAGATCACCCCCTGCGTTCTGGTCAGCCCGGACTCCGTCGCACGGTTCTTCCCGGCGAAGGCAGGACTCTTCGACATCGTCGTCTTCGACGAGGCCTCCCAGGTCCGCGTCGCGGATGCCGTCGGTGCCATGGGCCGAGCGACCTCAGTGGTCGTCGTCGGCGACAGCAAGCAGATGCCACCGACCTCGTTCGCCGAGGCGACCATCGACGACGAAGACGCCGAGGCCCAGATCGAGGACGTCCTCGCGCGGGACGAGGAGTCGATCCTGGCCGAGTGCAAGCAGGCACGCATCGAGAGCCGGTGGCTCTCCTGGCATTACCGCAGCCAGGACGAGTCCCTCATCGCGTTCAGCAACCGCAACTATTACGAGGACCGACTGACGTCGTTCCCGGCTCCCGCACACGGCTCCGTCGATGACGGCGTCGGGGGTCACGGCATCACGCTCCGGCGCGTCCAGGGGACGTTCCTCCGGTCGGGCCCCAGCAAGACCTTGCGGACGAACCAGGTCGAGGCCGAGGCGATCGTCGCCGAGATCCGTCACCGCTTCGCGGCGGACCCGACCGGCACGCCCTCGATCGGCGTCGTGACGTTCAACGCCCAGCAACGGACCCTCATCGAGTCGATGCTGCGTGATGCCGGTGACGACCGGATCATGGACGCTCTCGACGCGTCGACCGAGGGACTGTTCGTGAAGAACCTCGAGAACGTCCAGGGGGACGAGCGTGACACCATCCTGTTCTCGACGGCGTTCAGCGCGAACGACAAGGGCGTCCTGCCCCTGAACTTCGGGCCCTTGACCAACTTCGGCGGGGAGCGTCGGCTGAACGTCGCGATCACCCGAGCTCGTCGTCAGGTGATCCTGTTCTCGAGCTTCGATCCTGGTGACCTGCGTGCAGAAGAGACGACCTCCCGGGGCATCCGAGATCTCCGGGCCTACCTCGAGCTGGCGCAGCGTGGAGCTGAGAACGTCCTCGCGACCGCTCGTGCGGCCACCAGCACGGATCTGCACCGCGAGGACCTCGCCGAGGCTCTCCGAGCTCGAGGTCTCGAGGTCCGGACGAACGTCGGGCTGTCCGACTTCAAGGTCGATCTCGCGGTCTCCCCCGCCGGTCAGCCGGGCGGGGCGACCACGGCCGTCCTACTGGACGGCCCTGGTTGGGCCCAGCGCGGTACGGTCGCCGATCGTGACGCCCTCCCCGTGGAGGTGCTCGGCGGGCTCATGCACTGGCCCGCCGTCGAGCGTGTGTGGTTGCCTGAGTGGCTCGCCGATCGGGAGGGTGTCCTCGACAGGCTCATGTCCGTTCCGGCGCGGTGACGACGGCGCCCCGGCTCGGCCTGCCCGTCTTCACCGCTCCGGACGGCCTGGTCTACGTCGATCGGGACGGCTCCACGGCTCAGACGCTGCCCCGCTGGCGGAGCCTCTACGATCCCCAGGGCATCCGGCGTCGCGCTCGTCTGCGAACCATCACGCATCTCGGTCCCGAGTTGGTGATCGTCGCGACGGCGGGGGCCCTCAACTTCGTCGTCGTACGGTCCCGGCGGGATCGGTCGACGACGGCGCCAGCTCGATGATCGGGCTGCTGGGTGGATGTGTCGTCGGCGTGTGGGGCACGCTGGTTCGCGTGCTGTTCGTCCGACCTCGCACGACTCCTCCGCCGATCGTCCCGGTTCCCCCACAGGTCCTTTTCACGCATGTCCCGACCCCGGGCAGCACGGACGTCTGGCGGTGGGCCATGGCCGTCTCCGCCGAGGAGGAAGAACGTCGGACCATCGAAGACGAGACGTACGTCGAGAGGCCATCCGACGCCGCTTCCGCGCGCGCAGCCCGTGACCGTTACACCGCGACGTACTGCGCCTACGCGTCGGCTGCAGCGGAGATGGGAGTGCCGAGGCGCGATCCGGCCGTCACGCTCGACGACGTCCCCTGACCAGTGCCTAGGGGCACCCGATCACGACGAGGCGATCACGTCCGTCGCCGCTCGATTCGCCACCCCTGCGCTCACCAGCGCCCCGAGTAGCAAGACGACCGTGCTGCCGATGACCCACGCTCCCTGGGCCCCCTCGGTCAGCCCGCCCACGACGACGGGAACGAACGCCACCCCCGCCGTGATCGCACAGGTGACCGTGATGGGTACCAGTGCCGCCCGGTGCCCGGCCCGCCATGCCTCGGGCGACGCCATCACGTGCTGCAACCGGAGGCCAGCGAGGTGGTTCACCCCGAGTCGTCCCCGGGCGGCGGCGAGCGTCGTTCCGTAGACGACCGCGCACGCGGCCAAGATGATGAGGGGGACGACCATCGGCATCTCTCCACGCTAGGTCGGTGCCGGCCCACGCGACTCCCCCGAGCGGCCCGTTCTGATCCGCTGTGACTGCCCTGTCGGCATCGAGTGGGCAGAAAGTGTCCTTCGGCCGCCCCCGAAGGACACTTTCTGCCCCCTCGAGCCCACCAGGCCCACCAGGCCCATCGGGCCGACTCGAACCCGGCCAGCACGACGAACCCCCAGGAAGAATGACCCCATGCCCTACGTCCCCATCGCCCCGACCGATGCCGACGCCCGAGCCGACCTCCGCGCCTTCCTCGCCGCCGCCGACCTCACGCTCGCCGGTCTCG
>NZ_JACYNS010000068.1:0-13643 GCF_014839405.1 Frigoribacterium sp. CFBP 13605
GAGGCCGTCGTCCGCGCCCTCGACCTGGCCGGCGCGGCCGGCCTCGACCCGGCGCTCGTGCTCGGGGCCGGCGGCGAGGGGCTGTCCGGCGGCCAGGCGCAGCGGGTGTCGGTGGCCCGGGCGCTGTACCGGCTCGACCGGGTCGGGGCGCGCCTCCTGCTGGTCGACGAGCCCTCGTCCGCCCTCGACCGGGTCACCGAGGCCCGGGTCGTCGAGGGCCTCCGTCGCATCGCGGCCACGGGCGTCGCCGTGGTCGTCGTCACGCACCGCCGCGCCGTGAGCGACGCGGCCGACGTCGTCGTCCCGATCGGAGGCCCCTCGTGACCCGCTCGTTGCTCCGCACGGCTCAGCCCGCCGGGCGCCGCGCCGCCCCCGGCCTGGTCTTCGGGTCGCTGAGCGCCCTCTCGGCGGTGGCCTTGCTCGCGGCGTCGGCGTACCTCATCACGCGGGCAGCCGAGCAGCCGCCGATCCTGTACCTCTCGCTCGCCGTCGTGGGCGTCCGCGCGTTCGCCCTGACCCGCGCGGTCTTCCGCTACCTCGAACGGCTGTCGAGCCACGACGCGGCCTTCCGTCAGCTGGCCGTGGTCCGCACCGAGCTCTACCGCCGACTGATCCGCGTGGCCCCGGCGGGTCTCGGCCGCACCGATCGCGGCGACCTGCTGGCGCGGGTCGTCGGTGACGTCGACGCCCTGCAGGACCTTCCCCTCCGGGTCGTGCAGCCGCTCGTGGTGTCGGGCCTGACCTCGGTCGTCGCGGTGATCGGCGTCGCCCTGGTGTCGCCGATGGCGGCGGTCGTCCTGGCAGGCGCACTCGTCGTCGCGTTCGTCGTCGGCTGCGTCGCCGCGGACCGGCTCGCCCGCCGCAGTGAACGCACCCTCGCCGACCGGCGGGGGGCGCTCTCGGCCGCCGTCGTCGACCTCGTGCAGAACCTCGACGTGCTCGTCGCGTTCGAGGCGGTGGACCGCCAGCTCGCCCGGGTCGCTCGACTCGACGACGACCTGCGCCGCGCCTCCTCGCGTCGGGCCCTGACCGGGGGCGTGGTCGCCGCCGTGCTCTCGGCGCTGTCGGGTGCCGCCGTGCTCGCGACGATCCCCGTCGTGGCGCCCGACGTCGCCTCGGGCGGGCTGACCGGTCCCGCCTTCGCGCTGGTCGCTCTCGTGCCCCTCGCCGTCTTCGAGGTCGTCGGTGCCGTCCCGACGGCCGTGCTGGCCTGGCGTCGCGTGCGGGCGAGCGGTGACCGCGTCGACTCGGCGGTGCCGGTCGACGTGCCAGCCGGCGTCGTCGACGACGACCACGTGTCCGGCGAGGCGGACGTCACCGCCTCCGACCCTCTCCGAGCCCACGGGCCCGCCGTGCCGGCCTCCGTGCCCGCGCTTCGCCTGCGAGGGGTCTCGGCGACCTGGCCGGGGGCGGCGGGCCCCGCGCTCCGCGGCGTCGACCTCGACGTGGCCGTCGGCGACCGCCTCGTGGTCGAGGGGCCGAGCGGCGCCGGCAAGACCACGCTGGCGTGGGTGCTGGCCCGCTTCGTCGAGCACACGGGTCGCTACGAGGTCGGGGGAGTCGACACGGCGATCCTCGCCCCGGCCGCCGTCCGGGCCACGGTCGGCCTGATCGAGCAGACGCCCTACCTCTTCGACGAGTCCCTGCGGCAGAACCTGCTCTTCGCCCGCGACACGGCCACCGACGACGACCTGCTCGCGGTCCTGGACCGCGTCGGGCTTGGCCGCTGGGCCGCCGAGCGCGGCGGGCTCGACGCACCGGTGGGCGAGCGCGGCGTCCTCGTCTCGGGTGGTCAGGCCCAGCGCATCTCGCTCGCGCGTGCCCTCCTGCGGGGGTTCCCGGTGCTCGTGCTCGACGAGCCGACGGCCGGACTCGACGCCGAGACCTCCCGTCGGCTCGTGCACGACGTCCTGACCACCGCCCGCGACGACGGCTCGACGGTCGTCGTGATCTCGCACGTCGAGGTGCCGGCCGAGCTGGTGACGCGGCGCGTGCGCCTCGAGGCGGGCCGCCTCGGCGAGGTCGAGGTCGAGGTCGGGTCCGAGGTCGGGTCCGACGTCACGCCCGACGACGGGGCCGGCGCCTGACGCGTCGAGGCACCGATCGCGTCCCGGTGGGGGTCAGGCGTCGACCGGTCGTCGCAGGCGGTCGAGTCGGCCGCGCCAGAGCGCCAGGCGCCCCGGCTCCTCGGCGGGTGCGGGGCCGTCGATCCAGTCGGTGACGATGCGGATGCCGTGCAGTGCGCCGAGGCTCCAGACCTCGAACCCGTCGAGCTCGTCCGGCCGGGTGCGGTCGTGCAGCACGTCCACGCCGAGGACGGCGGCCAGCGTCGTCAGGCTGCGGACCGTGACGCCCGGGAGGCGCGGCAGGTCGTCCGACGGGAGGCAGAGGGCGTCCCCGCGCCACCAGACGATCGAGCTCCAGGCGCCTTCGACGACGTGCCCCTCGGGCGAGAGCAGCACGGCCTCGCCGGCCCCTCGGGACCGCGCCTCGGAGACGAGCGAACCGAGGGCGGCGAGGTCGGGCCCCTTGACCGTCGGTCGTGTGCGGGGGTCCCGGTCGGCCGTGGCGAGGACGACCGAGCGGTGACGCGGGGGAGCGGGACGGAGGCGCAGCCGCAGCCGTGCCCGGCCGCCGTCCTCGGCTCCGTCGCCCGCGACGAGCTCGACGCGGGGGAACCAGGCTCCCGACCGGGGGAGGACCGCGAGGGCCGCCGTCCAGAACGCCGACACCTCGTCAGCGTCGGGCGCCCCGGGCACCTCGACGACCGACCCGGCGAACCGGTCGCGGTGCACGTCGAGGGCCAGCACCGAGCCGTCGTCAACGAGCCACGAGTCCGCCACGAGGAGGTGCGGGTCGGCGTCCGCCGCCCCTCCGCCCTCGCGCGTCGCCAGCTCGTCGCCCTGCCAGACGTGCAGCACGTCACCACCCGGCCGCTCGCCACTCATCGGGTCGGGTCTCCGCTCATAGGATCAAGGGTATGCGTCCCGCGGTCGTCCGTTCCTCCCTGCCGTGGCGCGACCCCGAGGCCGTCGTCCGGCACCTGGCCGCGACCGGCGACGTGGTCTGGCGCGACGCCGGGGTGGGCGCCGTGCGGGGCCGCTCGGTCGTCGGGTGGGGTCGGGCCGCGACGGGCGACGTCCGCGACGGCGGCGCCGACCGGCTCTGGCAGGCGGTGCGTGACGACCTGGTCGACGTCGAGCCCGACAGTCATCCGCTCGGTTGGGCCGGCTGGCTCGGCTACGGCTTCGGCTGCCGGCTGCTCGACCGCGACGCCACCGAGGGGCACCGGCGGGCAGCCACCGCCTCCACCGTCGCCGCCGACGGGGACCCCGCCGACCTCGCCCTGCTCGACGTCGACCGTGCCCTGGTCTTCGACCACGCCGCACGCTCGGTCGAGGCCGTCGTGCGGGCCGGCGACCCGTGGGCGTCCTCCCTGGTCGAGACCTGGGCCGACGTGCCGCCCGAGCCTCCGGTGCCCGGGCCGACCCGCGCCTCCTCGGGGGGCGCCGCCCCGCCCATCGCCCGCTGGCGGCACCGCCCCGACGAGTACCTCGACCTGATCGAGGGGTGTCGGCGGGCCATCGCGGCCGGCGAGGCGTACCAGCTCTGCCTGACCACGGCCGTCGACGTCGTGGGGCCGGTGGACGCGCTCGAGGCCTTCGCGCGCCTCCGTCGGTCCTCGCCGGCGCCGCACGCGTCGTTCGTGCGCATCGGCGACGTGGCCGTCGTCGGGGCGTCGCCCGAGTCGTTCGTCGAGGTGACGGCCGACGGCCGGGTGTCGTCGGCGCCGATCAAGGGCACGCGACGCCGCGGGTCGGGCGCCGACGACACGGTGCTCGCGCGCGAACTCGTCGAGAGCGAGAAGGAGCGCGCCGAGAACGTCATGATCGTCGACCTGGTCCGCAACGACCTCGCCCGGGTGGCCCTGCTCGGCACGGTCGAGGTGTCCGAGCTGCTCGCCGTGCACTCGTACGAGCACGTCCACCAGCTCGTCAGCACGGTGCGGGCCCGTCTCGGGGCGGGGTGCACCGCGGCCGACGTCGTCGAGGCGGCCTTCCCCGCCGGGTCGATGACCGGTGCCCCGAAGCGACGGGCCGTCGAACTGCTCTCCGACCTCGAAGGAGCGCCCCGGGGGGTCTACTCGGGCGCGACCGGCTGGCTCGGGCGCGACGGCTCGGCGAGCCTGGCGATGACCATCCGCTCGATCGTCGTCCACGGGGCCCGGGCGGCGGGTGCGGGACGGCCCGCGCGACCGGCGGGTGCTCGCGTCGGGGTGGGCGGCGGCATCACCATCTCGTCGGTGCCGGTCGACGAACGCGACGAGGTCGAGCTCAAGGCGGCGGCCCTGCTCGCCGTGCTCGGCGTCCGTACCGCCGACGGGGCGCCGGTCCGCATGTCGTGACGGCGCGTGCCGTTCGGTAGCCTTGGCGAGGATCGCCGAGCCCGGCGCACGTCGCCGTGCCCTCGCACGGACGGTCCGCCCCCACCGCACCGACTGCCAGCAGTGAATGAGAGCCCCGTGGCACACGAGCACGACACGACCGCGACCGACGCCTCCTCGGCCATCCCGCCCCACGACGGCGTGCCCGAACGCGAGTACGACGTCGCCCGCCTGCAAGAGAAGTGGCAGGCCCGGTGGGACGCCGAGCAGCCGTTCGTCGTCGACCCCGACGACAAGCGGCCGCGCAAGTACATCCTCGACATGTTCCCCTACCCCTCGGGCGACCTGCACATGGGCCACGCCGAGCAGTACGCCCTCGGCGACATGGTGACGCGGTACTGGCGCCAGCAGGGCTTCAACGTGCTGCACCCGATCGGTTGGGACAGCTTCGGGCTCCCCGCCGAGAACGCGGCCATCAAGCGCGGCGTCGACCCCCGCGAGTGGACCTACGCGAACATCGAGCAGCAGAAGCAGAGCATGAAGCTCTACGCCCCGTCGTTCGACTGGAGCCGGGTGCTGCACACGAGCGATCCCGAGTACTACAAGTGGAACCAGTGGCTGTTCCTCGAGATGTACAAGAAGGGCCTGGCCTACCGCAAGGACAGCTGGGTCAACTGGGACCCGGTGGACCAGACCGTGCTCGCCAACGAGCAGGTGCTGCCCGACGGCACCAGCGACCGGTCGGGCGCCGTCGTGGTCAAGAAGAAGCTGACGCAGTGGTACTTCAAGATCACCGACTACGCCGACCGTCTGCTCGACGACCTCAACCAGCTCGAGGGCCGGTGGCCGACCAAGGTGCTCAACATGCAGCGCAACTGGATCGGCCGCTCGATCGGTGCCGACGTCCACTTCGCCATCGAGGGCCGTGACGAGAAGGTCACGGTGTTCACCACGCGTCCCGACACCCTCTACGGCGCGACGTTCATGGTCGTCGCGCCCGACTCCGACCTCGCGGCCGAACTCGTCGCCGACGCGACGGACGACGTCAAGGCGACCTTCGCCGAGTACCTCGTCGAGGTGCAGAAGGCGACCGAGATCGAGCGCCAGTCGAGCGAGCGCCCCAAGACCGGCGTGCCGCTCGGCCGGGTGGCGGTCAACCCGCTCACGGGCGACCCGATGCCGGTCTGGGCCGCCGACTACGTGCTGGCCGACTACGGCCACGGCGCGGTCATGGCCGTGCCCGCGCACGACCAGCGCGACCTCGACTTCGCCCGCAAGTACGACCTCCCGGTGCGCGTCGTGGTCGACACGAACGCGCCCGTCACGGGCGTGATCCCCAAGCTCGAGCTCGACGAGGACGGCCAGGCGGTCCTGCCGGACGACCTGCCCGACCTGAACCCCCGCGAGACGGGCGTGGCCCTGACCGGCGACGGCCGACTGATGAACTCGGGGGCCCTGACCGGCCTCAGCAAGTCGAACGCGATCAAGCGCGTCGTCGAACTGCTCGAGGCGTCCGGCGACGGCGGGGCGGCCAAGACCTACCGTCTGCGCGACTGGCTGATCTCGCGCCAGCGCTTCTGGGGCACGCCCATCCCGATCGTGCACGGCGCCGACGGCGTCGAGGTGCCGGTGCCCTACGACGAGCTGCCGGTCCGACTGCCGTCGACCGAGGGCCTCGACCTCAAGCCGAAGGGCAGCTCACCGCTCGGCGCGGCCGAGGACTGGGTGAACGTGCCCGATCCGCGCGACGGGTCGCCCGCGCGTCGCGACGCCGACACGATGGACACCTTCGTCGACAGCTCGTGGTACTTCCTGCGGTTCCTCGACCCGACCGACGCCGACCGGGCCTTCGACCCGGCCCAGGCCAGCAGGTGGGCGCCGGTCGACCAGTACGTCGGAGGCGTCGAGCACGCCATCCTGCACCTGCTCTACGCGCGCTTCATCACCAAGGTGCTCTTCGACCTCGGCCACGTCGACTTCACCGAGCCCTTCAGCGCGCTGCTGAACCAGGGCATGGTGCTGCAGGACGGCGCCAAGATGAGCAAGAGCAAGGGCAACGTCGTCAGCCTCTCCGACGAGATCGAGAAGCACGGCGTCGACGCCATCCGCCTGACGATGGCCTTCGCCGGCCCGCCCGAGGACGACATCGACTGGGCCGACGTCTCGCCCGCCGGTTCGGCCAAGTTCCTGGCGAGGGCGTTCCGTCTCGCGAGCGACGTCGACAGCTCGCGCGACGTGGTGTGGGCCGACGGCGACCAGGCCCTGCGCCGGGTCACCCACCGGTTCCTCGCCGAGGCCCCGGGGTTGAGCGAGGCGTTCAAGTACAACGTCGTCGTCGCTCGCCTGATGGAGCTCACCAACGCCGTCCGCAAGGCGATCGACTCGGGGCCCGGCGCGTCCGACCCGGCGGTGCGCGAGGCGACCGAGACCGTCGCGCTGGGGCTGTCGCTCTTCGCTCCGTACACGGCTTCCGAGATGTGGGAGAAGCTCGGCTACGACGGCGGTGCCCTCGCCACGTACGGCTGGCGGAAGGCCGACCCGACGCTGCTCGTCGAGACGAGCGTCACCGCGGTCGTCCAGGTCAACGGCAAGGTGCGCGACCGGCTCGAGGTGTCGCCCAAGATCGCCTCCGACGAGCTCGAGGCGCTGGCCCGCGACTCGGCGGCCGTGCAGCGCGCGATCGGCGACAAGCAGATCGTCAACGTCATCGTGCGGGCGCCGCGCCTGGTGAACATCGCGGTGAAGTAGGTACTCGGGGCGTCTCGTCCCCACTCGTCGACGGCCGCCCTGGCTCCCCAGGGCGGCCGTCGTCGTCCGTGCGGCGTGATGCGCGCTCGTACCGTGACGGGTCATGACCGTCAGCTTCCGCACCGCCGTCGACCCGTCCGAGCCGGGTGGTCCGCGGTGGCGCGTGGGGGTCGGGGCGGTCGTCGTCCTGCTCTTCGTCGTGCTGGCGGTGAGCGTCGCCGTGTCGGCCTTCGCCACCCGAGGAGGCGCGGCGGACGACCTCGTGACCGTCGAGCCGGGCACCGGGGCCGAGGCCGGGGCAGGGGCCGGCACCGCACCTCCCGCGGGTGCCTCGGTCGTCTTCGTGCACGTGCACGGCCGGGTGGCGGCGCCCGGCCTGTACGAACTGCCGCACGGCGCCCGCGTCGTCGACGTGGTCGCGGCGGCCGGCGGGTTCACGGACGAGGCCGACCAGGCGGCGGTCAACCTCGCGCGGGTGCTGGTCGACGGCGAGCAGCTGCGGGTGCCGGCCATCGGTGAGACCGCGGACGACGGGGTGGCGGGTGGTGGTGACGCGGCGGCGGGTGGGTCGGCCGCGGGGGGAACGGCGACCGGTGGCGGGACGGGGGCCGGTGGGGGGACGGTCGACCTCAACCTCGCGGACGACGCCGCGTTGCAGACGCTGCCCGGGGTGGGGCCGGCGACCGCGGCGGCGATCCTGTCCTGGCGTGACGAGAACGGCCGCTTCCGCAGCGTCGACGACCTGCTGGGGGTGCCGGGCATCGGTCCGAAGACGCTCGAGGCACTGCGCGAGCGGGTGCGGGTGTGACGCCCGGTCGCGTCCTCGACCTGCGGCTCGGGGTGCCGGTGGCCGTGGCGTGGGTCGGGCTCGCCGTGGGTTCGACCCGGCCGGGGCTGTCGCCCGTCGTGGCCGCCGTCGCCCTCGTCGTCTGCGTCGTCGCGGTCGGGCTCGTGCTCGTGGCGCGGGTGGGCGCCCTCGCCGCCGGGCAGGTCCTGCTGGTGGTGGCCCTGAGTGCCGGGGCGTGTGCCGGGCTCACGGGCCAGGCGGCGGTGCGCGACGACCGCCGTCACCCGTCGGGGCTCACGACGTCGGTGGGGCACGCGGTCACCGTCGAGGGGCGCCTGCTCGACCGGGTCGAGGCGCGGTCCGACGTCCTGACGATGTCGGTCGACCGACTCGACGTCGGCGCGGGGACCGTGGCCCTCGGGGACCGCGTCCCGGTGCGGGTGTTCGGGGCGCGCCTCGACGGTCGCCGGTCGGCCGAGATCGGGGCCCGGGTGTCGGCCCGGCTCGTCCTGGGCCCGGTGAGGTACGGCGAGTCGGTCGCGTTCGAGGGGCGGGCGGTCGAGCCGCTCGGCGTCCGCGCCGAGCCCGGGCGGACGTCGGCCTGGTCGAACGGGCTCCGCTCGGCCTTCCGTGCCGTGGCCGCAGACCTGCCGGGTGACGGCGGGGCCCTGCTGCCCGGGCTCGCGATCGGCGACACGTCGGGGGTGCCCGACGACCTCGACGACGACATGACGCAGGCGTCGCTCAGCCACCTGACGGCCGTGTCGGGCTCGAACTGCGCCGTGCTGGTCGCACTCGTGGTGCTCGTCGGGTCGGTGCTGAGGGTCCCGCGGTTGCTGCGACTCGCGATGGCCGTCGTCGTGTTGGTGGCGTTCGTCGTGCTCGTCACGCCCGAGCCGAGCATCGTCCGGGCCACCGTCATGGCGGTGCTCGTCCTCGTGCACCTCGCCGTGGCACGGCCGATCGCCGGTGTGCCCGTGATCGCGCTGGCGGTCGCCGGGCTGCTGTTCGCTGACCCGTGGTTGGCCCGCGACCTCGCCTTCGTCCTGTCGGTCCTCGCGACGTCGGGGCTCGTCGTGCTCGGAGGGCCGCTGACCGCCCTGCTGGCGCGCCTCGTGCCCGAACCCGTGGCGGCGGCCCTCGCCGTCCCCACGGCCGCGCAGCTCGCCTGCCAGCCCGTGCTGCTCGCCCTCGAACCGAGCATCGCCCTGCACGGCGTCGCCGCGAACGTGCTGGCCGGCCCGGCGGCTCCGGTGGCGACCGTGGGTGGGCTCGTCGTCTGCGTGCTCGCGCCCTGGGCGTCCGCGACCGCCGCGGCCGTCGCGTGGGCCTCGTGGCTGCCGTCGTCCTGGGTCGCGGCCGTCGCCCGGTCGGCGTCCACCTGGCCGGGCACGCGACTCGGGTGGGACGCCTCGGCGCTCGGCGTCGCCTCCCTGGTCGGCGTGACGGCCCTCGTCGTGGTCGCCGTGGTGGCCCGGGCCCGCGGCCGCCTGCGGGCCGTCGCGACGACGCTGCTGGTGGGCGTGCTGGTGGCCACCGTCGGGGTGGTGGGCGGGCGCACCGTGGTGATCCGCGCCTCCGTTCCCGACGACTGGGTCGTCGCCCAGTGCGACGTGGGGCAGGGCGACGCCGTGCTCGTCCGCAGCGCGCGGGCCGTCGCCCTGATCGACGTGGGTGACGACGAGGCCGCCGTCGACCGCTGCCTCTCGACGTTCGGCGTGCGCCACGTCGACCTGCTCGTGCTCACCCACTTCGACCGTGACCACGTCGGGGCGATCGGCTCGGTCGTCGGCCGGGTCGGCACGGCCCTCGTCGGGCCCGTGGGGCGCTCGGACGACGCCGAGGTCGTGACCGCCCTGCGCGGCGGTGGCGCCGAGGTCCAGGAGGCGCGGGTCGGCACCCGGGGACGCCTCGGCGACCACACGTGGCGGCTCCTCTGGCCGCCCACCGCGACCCCGGCGGGCAACGACGCCAGCCTCGTGGTGCGCCTCGACCCTGGCGGGTCCTGCCGGGTCGGCTGCCTCTCCCTGCTGGCCCTCGGCGATCTCGGTGAGACCGCCCAACGCCGTCTGGCCTCGTCACCCGACGGCGACGAGGGGCTCGGGCGGGTCGACGTCCTGAAGGTCTCGCACCACGGGTCGGCGGACCAGCACGCCGAGTTGTACGAGCGGGTGTCGGCCCGCGTCGGCCTGGTGGGCGTGGGGGCCGACAACTCCTACGGGCACCCGACCGACGTCGCGCTCGACCTGGTCCGGGACGGCGGGGGAGTCGTGGTCCGCAGCGACGAGGCGGGTCAGGCCGCCGTCACGCCCGTCGGCCGTGACGGCGGCGACGTCGGCCTGCGGATCTGGCGGGAGCACGCGGGGTCCGCGGGTCGAGATCGCGCGTCCGACACGTCGGTGGCGTCCTCTAGCATCGGAGGAGGCGCGGCGGGCCCCGCGTCCGTGGGACGACGTCCGAGAGGCAGCATGGCAGCGCGAGCGAGTGGCAAGACGGCGAAGAAGGCCTCGGTCGCGATCGACCAGGTCGGGTGGGACAAGATCCGCCCCGCGGCCGTGGTGCTCGTGAGCGGGCCGGAGCAGTTCCTCGCCGACCGTGCCTCGCGCCAGCTGCGCGACCAGCTCGTCGCCGAAGACCCCAGCCTCGAGGTGCACGATCTCGAGGCCGACCATTACCAGCCCGGCGAGCTCGTGACGCTGGCGAGCCCGTCGCTCTTCGCCGAGCCACGTCTCATCCGCGTCTCGAACGTCGAGAAGTGCACCGACGCCTTCCTCACCGAGACGCTGCGCTACCTCGACACGCCCGCCGACGACACGACCCTCGTGTTGCGCCACGGAGGCGGGGTCCGCGGCAAGAAGCTGCTCGACGCCGTCCGGGGCGGCACCGGCGGCGGGCTCGAGGTCGTCTGCGCCGAGCTCAAGAAAGACACCGAGAAGCTCGAGTTCGCGGCCGCCGAGTTCGCCGCCGAACGGCGTCGCATCTCGCAGGGGGCCCTCCGGGCGCTCGTGACGGCCTTCAACGACGACCTGGCCGAGCTCGCCAGCGCGTGCCAGCAGCTGATCAGCGACGCCGCGGCCGAGATCACCGAGGCCACGGTCGAGAAGTACTACTCGGGTCGGGTCGAGACCAACGCCTTCAAGGTGGCCGACGCGGCCATCGCAGGTCAGCAGGGCGAGGCTCTGGTCCTGCTCCGCCACGCGTTGTCGACCGGGGCCGATCCCGTGCCCGTGGTGGCGGCGTTCGCGATGAAGATCCGCACCATGGCCAAGGTGCAGGGCTCCTACGGCGGCTCGGGTCAACTCGCCTCGCGCTTCGGACTCGCCCCGTGGCAGGTCGAACGGGCACAACGAGACCTCCGGGGCTGGACCGAGGACGGGCTGGGCCGGTGCATCGAGCTGCTCGCCGAGACCGACGCGGCCGTCAAGGGCGCCGAGCGCGATCCGGTGTACGCGCTCGAGCGGATGGTGACCATGATCTCGACGCGCGGTTCGCTGCTGTCGTGAGTCGCGCCTCCTGACCGTCCGGTCGCCTGTCCTGCGGGCGAACGGGGACGACGAAGGCCCCGTCTCGATCGAGACGGGGCCTTCGTCGTCGAGCCCGGGGGCTCGGGGGAGGGGAGCCTAGAGGGCGCCGACCTGCTTCGCGATGGACGACTTGCGGTTCGCGGCCTGGTTCTGGTGGATGACGCCCTTGCTGGCGGCCTTGTCGAGCTTCTTCGACGCGAGGAGCAGAGCCGAGGTGGCCTTGTCCTTGTCGCCGGCGGCGATGGCCTCGCGGGTGGCGCGGACGGCGGTCTTGAGCTCGCTCTTGACGGCGCGGTTGCGGTCCTGGGCCTTC
Organism: Frigoribacterium sp. CFBP 13605; assembly: GCF_014839405.1. NCBI lineage: Bacteria > Bacillati > Actinomycetota > Actinomycetes > Micrococcales > Microbacteriaceae > Frigoribacterium > Frigoribacterium sp. CFBP 13605. Next base: position 11,757 of record NZ_JACYNS010000068.1, read on the forward strand.
TTGTTGGTGCCGATGCGCTTGATCTGCGACTTGATGTTTGCCACGTGAACTACTTTCTGGATTCTGAGTATCGGACGATGTGCGCCAGCCGAGCGTCCGACCGACGTGAATCGGTCGACCCGGTGCTGCCGCCGGTGATGGCCACCGGAGCGGCTCTCGGCTGCGATCGCGTTCCGCCACTGCAGACGTAACGCGCAAGCCAACAGGCAACGTTACCAGCAGCGAGCCCGACTCTCAACGAACGTCGACCGGTCGGCGTGCCGTGTCGTGCGGGGTACCGTGCCATCATGCCTCAGCTCGCACCCCACATGACCACCGTGCCCGCTTCCGGAATCCGTCGGGTCTACGAGCTCGCGGCGCAGCTCGACGGCGTCGACATGCTCGTGGTGGGCGAACCCGACGTGCCCGTCGCCCGCCACATCGCCGACGCCGCACGCCGCGCCTGGGCCGACGACCGCACCGACTACACGCCTAACGGCGGCATCCCGGCCCTGCGCGAGGCGCTCGTGGACAAACTCGCCCGGGAGAACGACGTGCACGTGGACCTCGAGCAGGTCTGGGTCACCGTCGGGGGGACGCAGGCCCTGCACCAGACGATGGGACTGCTGCTCGCGGCCGGCGACGAGGTGCTGGTGCCGGACCCCGGCTACACGACGTTCACGATGAACGCCCACATGCTCGACGCCGTGCCCGTGCCCTACACGTTGGCCCCCGAGCTCGGCTTCCACCCCGACCTCGACGAACTCGAGAACCTCGTCGGCGACCGCACCCGCGCCCTCATCGTCAACAGCCCGTCGAACCCGCTCGGCGTCGTCTATCCGGAGGAGACGCTGCGGCGCCTGCTGGACTTCGCCCGCCGGCACGACCTCTGGGTCATCAGCGACGAGGTCTACGAGTACTTCACCTACGGGCCGAAGCACGTCAGCCTGGCGTCGCTCGACGGCGACGACCGGGTGTTCAGCGTCTTCTCGATGAGCAAGACCTATGCCATGACGGGCGTGCGGGTCGGCTACCTCGTGACGCCCAAGGGCCTCGCGGAGACGATGCGCACGGTCCAGGAGGCGGCCATCAGCTGCGTCGCCGAGCCCGACCAGTGCGCCGCCCTCGCCGCCGTCGTGGGGGACCACCAGCCCGTGGCCGACGCCCGCGAGCACTATCGGAGCAACCTGGACCTCGCCACGACGCTGCTCGACGAGCGCGGCATCCGGTACCTCGAGCCCACCGGCGCCTTCTACCTCTGGATCGACGTCAGCCACGCGTCGCAGGGCGACGTGGCGGCGTGGGCCGAGAGGTTCCTGCTGTCGGAGCGCGTCGCGGTCGCGCCGGGCAGTGCGTTCGGCCGGAGCGGCGAGGGGTGGATCCGCGTCTGCCTCGCGTCGTCACCCGAGGTGATCACCCGGGGGCTCGGCAAACTGCCGGCGCCGGGCGACCCCCGCTGAGATCCGGGGGTCAGCCCCCTGGGGTCGACGCGAGGGGCTTCCTAGGCTCGGAGCATGACGAACCAACCCGTGCACACGACCTTCTCCGCCTCCAGCACCGGCGTCCGTTCGCCCCTCGCCGTCTGGAGCCTCGTCCTCGGCCTCGCCTCGATCGGCTTCGGCTTCACCTTCGTCGTCCCGATCGCCGGCCTCGTCCTCGGCATCCTGTCCCGCCGCCGTGAGCCCGAGGATCGCACCATGGCGCTCGTCGGCATCGTCTCGTCCGCCGTCATGCTCGTGGGCACGCTGATCGCCCTGGCGATCGGCCTCGCCGTCGTCGGGGGTGCGGGCGTCCTCGCGCTCCTTCCCGGCACCGCCGCCTGACCCTCGGCCCGGCAGTCCCGCCCGGCGGGCCCGCCCGGCGGTCCCGCCCGGCGGGCCCGTCCCGCGTTCCGGCTCGCGCCTCCCG
>NZ_JACYNS010000069.1:0-13533 GCF_014839405.1 Frigoribacterium sp. CFBP 13605
CCGCCGCTCCGCGCACCCTCGTGCCGCCCCGCGCCCGGTCGCGTCGACCCGTGCCGCCCTTCGCCTCCGCGCCCGGTCCGTTCGTGGGGCGATGCGTCGGCAACTCCTGCCTCGTGCCGCGACCCGCGCCGCCCACGTGGCGTGTCGCGGGCCCACGAGGCACGGGGCAGGAGTTGCCGTCGCCCGAGTCGCAGTCCCCGCGACGAGGTCTCGGCCCCAGGGGAGCGATGTGACGCCGCCGTCCCCAAGCCGCCCTCGGACGCCCCGGGAGAGGGGCACCGCTCGGCACGCTGTCGGCATGACCACGATCGCCGAACTCGTCTCCGACGCCGGTGGCCTGCTGCACAAGCGTGACCTGGTCGCGCTCGGTGCCACGGACCGCCACCTGACCGTCGCCGTGCGCGCCCGCACGGTTCGTCGTCCCCGACGTGGCTGGTACTCGACGTGGCCGCCCCACGACCCGAGGTTCGTCGCCGTCGCAGTGGGTGGCCGGCTCACGGGGGCAGCTGCCCTGCACCAACTCGGCGCTTGGTCGTGGCGACGCCCGCGGATCACGGTCTCGGTACCCGAGACCGCCTCCCGCCTCCGACGTCGACGGGGCGTCCGGGTGGTCTGGGACCCCGTCGCTCTGGGAGCCCGCGGCTCGACCTGGATGGTGGACCCACGTGACGCCCTCGCCCGCGCGGTCGTCGAGGCGGCATCGCTCGAGGACGCGGTGATCCTGGTCGACTGGGCCCGCAGCATGGGCCTCGTCACCGACGACGAGGACGCCGCCGAGGTCCTCGCCCGGAAGCGTGCCGATGCCGTGGGCCTGGTGGCCTGGAGCGACGGGGGAGCACAGAGCATCCTCGAGTCGGCGGCCGGGACGCGGCTCCGGTTGGCCGGGCACCACGTCGTGCGGCAGGTGCCCGTCGGCACCACGGGCAAGGTCCTCGACATGCTCGTCGACGGCATCGTCGGTCTCGAGACCGACGGTCGGGAGCACCACGAGAGGCGGTTCGACCAGGATCGCCTCAAAGACGCCGACATCGCTCTCGACGGGCTCGTCCCGTTCCGTGCGGGGACGATCATGGTGCGTGACCTGTGGGCTCGCACCTCGGCCGCGATCGACGCCCTGGTGGCCACGGCGGGTGGCCCCACGCCCGGGTCACGTGTCGGCAACTCCTGCACGCCCCGGGTGCTCGGCCCCCGCGGCCGCAGGAACTGGCGGCTCGCCGTACTCGGGCAGCGCACGAGGCAGGAGTTGCCGACAGGGGAGGAGCCGGAGGGGGAGGAGCCGGAGGGGGCGCCTGAGGGGGGCGGAGGGACGGCGCGGGGAATGGCGGGGCACGGCCGAGGGTTGGGCCTGCCGTGACCGCAGACCCAGCCACCCCGTCCGCGACCGTCAAGGTCGACATCTGGTCCGACATCGCCTGCCCGTGGTGCTTCATCGGCAAGCGCAAGTTCGAGGAGGCCGTGCGACGTTTCGACGGCCCCGTCGAGGTCGAGTACCACTCGTTCGAGCTCTCGCCCGACACCCCGGTCGACTTCGAGGGCGACGAGGTCGACTTCCTCTCGAAGCACAAGGGCATGCCCGCCGACCAGGTCCGCGGCATGCTCGACACCGTCGCCGGCATCGCGTCCGAGGTCGGCCTCGCCTACGACTTCGAGCACCTGCAGCACACCAACACGGTCAAGGCGCACGAGCTGCTCCACTTCGCCAAGGCGAACGGGCGTCAGGCCGAGATGAAGGAACGCCTCCTCCACGCCTACTTCGAGGAGGGCCGCCACGTGGGCCGCGTCGACGATCTCGTCACGTTGGCCGCCGAGGTCGGCCTCGACGAGCAGGAGGCGCGCGACGCTCTCGAGACCGGGCGTCACCTCGACGACGTGCGGGGCGACCAGGCCCAGGCGCAGGCCTTCGGCATCACCGGCGTCCCGTTCTTCGTCCTCGACGGCAAGTACGGCATCTCGGGCGCCCAGGCTCCCGAGACGTTCGTCCAGGCCCTCGAGCAGGTCGCCTCCGAGGTGGCCCGATGAGCGATTCCCGCGGGGCCGGGGCCGGGTCCGTGGCCGGGCTCGCGACGCCGTCCGCGCCGTTGACCATGCTCGGGGCACCGGGCGCCGTCGCCTGCGAGGGGGACTCCTGCCTGGTCGTCCCCCCGGTCGCCGAGGGCACGTCCGCGGTCGGGTCCCCGGCCGCCGAGCCCGGGAGGCGCGGCGTCAGTCGCTGACGTCGGCCACGGTCGCGTCGTACGCGGCGACGAGGTCGTCGGTCTCGACGAAGGCGCTGAAGCCGTGTGCTCCGGCACCCAGGGCGACGCGCCTCCCCACGATTCGGGAGTCCGCGACCACGGGCCACGCGGTCGAGCTGCCCAGGGGGGTGATGGTGCCCCGCTCGTACCCGGTGACCTCGAGGGCGACGTCGGCGCTCGGCATCGACAGCTTGTTGACGCCCACGACGGCTCGGAGCTTCGCCCACGAGATCTGTCGGTCGCCCGGCACGAGCGCGAACAGGAACGAGCCGTCGTGTCGCTTGACCACCAGGCTCTTCACGATGTCGGACGGCTGCAGCCCGAGCAGAGCGGCAGCGGCCTCGAGCGAGTCGGCCGCGGGGCGCGCGACGATCTCGACCGCGAGACCGCGCGCAGCGGCGTCCGCCCGCACCCGGTCCGCGCCGTCGGGTCGACCCTGGTCGCCCCCGACGTCCGCGTCGTCCACACCACTCGTCAGCCCGCCGTCGCTCATGGGAGAATCGTAACGATGTCCACCACCACCCTGCCCTCGCGCGGCCTTTCGATCGGACCGATCGACGTGGCCTCGCCCGTCGTGCTCGCCCCCATGGCCGGAATCACCAACACGGCGTACCGCCGCCTCTGTCGCGAGTACGGCGCCGGCCTCTACGTGAGCGAGATGATCACGAGTCGGGCGCTGGTCGAGCGCACGCCCGAGTCGATGCGCCTCATCCAGCACCACGAGTCCGAGACGCCGCGCAGCATCCAGCTCTACGGCGTCGAGCCGAACACGGTGGCCGAGGCGGTCACCATGCTCGTCGCCGAGGACCGCGCCGACCACATCGACCTCAACTTCGGCTGCCCGGTGCCCAAGGTCACGCGCAAGGGCGGTGGCTCGGCCCTGCCCTGGAAGATCGGCCTCTTCCGCGAGATCGTCGAGGGTGCCGTCAAGGCCGCCGGCGACATCCCGCTGACCGTCAAGATGCGCAAGGGCATCGACGACGACCACCTCACCTATCTCGAGGCCGGTCGAGCCGCCCAGGGGGCCGGCGTCGCGAGCATCGCGCTGCACGCCCGCACGGCCGCCGATTTCTACTCGGGCACCGCCGACTGGTCCGCCATCGCCACCCTGAAGCAGACCGTGACCGACGTGCCGGTCCTCGGCAACGGCGACATCTGGTCGGCGGCCGACGCCCTGCGCATGGTCGACGAGACCGGGTGTGACGGGGTCGTCGTGGGTCGCGGCTGCCTCGGTCGGCCGTGGCTGTTCGGCGACCTCGCCGCGGCCTTCCGCGGCGAGGACCTGAAGGCCGAGCCGACGCTCGGCGAGGTGGGACGGGCCTTCCGGCGCCACGCCGAACTCATGGTCGAGTTCTGGTCGGGCGACGAGGGCCGCGCCTGCCGTGACATGCGCAAGCACGTCGCGTGGTACTTCAAGGGCTACCCCGTGGGCGGTGAGGTCCGGGCGGCTCTCGCCCTCGCCGACTCGTTGCAGCAGATCGACGACCTGCTCGCCACGATGGACCCCCACGAGCAGTACCCCGGCGAGGCGGCCGAGGGGCCGCGTGGCCGTGCGGGCAGCCCGAAGCGGCCCGCCCTGCCCGACCGCTGGCTCGAGAGCCGCGAGCTCGACGAGGCCTTCAAGGCCGAGCTCGCCGCGGCCGAGCTGCACCACAGCGGCGGCTAGGCACCCCCTCCCGAGATCCCTTCCCGTCCCGACCGAGAGGCCCCGGTGTCCACCGAAGCCCTGCCGAGCGCCACCCCCGGGTACGACCCCGCCGACTCCGAGCGCTGGGCGCCCGAGCAGCACTCCAACCGGCGAAGCGACTTCGCCCGCGACCGGGCCCGGTTGCTGCACTCCAGCGCGCTCCGGCGCCTGGCGGCCAAGACGCAGGTGCTGAGCCCGACGGCCGGCCTCGACTTCGCCCGCAACCGGCTGACGCACTCGCTCGAGGTGGCGCAGGTCGGTCGCGAGCTCGCCACGAGCCTCGGCCTCGATCCCGACGTCGTCGACACGGCCTGCCTCGCGCACGACCTCGGCCACCCGCCGTTCGGGCACAACGGCGAGCGGGCCCTGAACGACTGGTCGACCGACATCGGCGGCTTCGAGGGCAACGCGCAGACCCTACGACTGCTGACCCGCATCGAGCCGAAGGTCATCGACGCGACGGGACGCAGCTTCGGGCTGAACCTCACCCGTGCCAGCCTCGACGCCAGCTGCAAGTACCCGTGGCCCGCGGCCCAGGGCATCCCCGACCCGGGCGGTCGCATGAAGTTCGGTTTCTACGACGACGACACGGCCGCGTTCGAGTGGCTGCGTCGGGGTGCCCCGCGTCGACGGCGGTGCGTCGAGGCCCAGGTCATGGACCTCAGCGACGACATCGCGTACTCGGTCCACGACTTCGAGGACGCCGTGGTCAACGGCTACGTCGACGTCGCCGCCCTCGGGGCGCGGGTCGACCACGACTCGCTCGTGACGGCCATGCACGAGTGGGTCGGCGGGGAGCTCAGTCGCGACGAGTTGACCGAGGCCTTCGACCGGTTGCAGGCGCTGCCGTTCTGGCTCGAGTCGTACGACGGCAGCCGGTTCGCGCAGGCCCGTCTCAAGAACCTCACGAGCCAGCTGATCGGACGCTTCGCCGGTTCGGCCACCCAGGCGACCCGTGAGTCCTATCCCGGTGACGCCCTGATGCGCTTCGGCGCGTCGGTGGTCGTCGCCCCGGACGTGATCGGCGAGATCGCCGTGCTCAAGGGCATCGTCGCGGCCTTCGTCATGACGCGGGACAACCGGCAGCCCATCTACCTGCGTCAGCGCGAGGTCCTGACGAGCCTCGCCGACGCCCTGTGGCAGGCGGGCCCGTCAGAACTCGACCGTGGCTTCGCCGCCGACTGGGCCTCGGCGGACGACGACGCCGCGAGGCGTCGGGTCGTCGTCGACCAGGTCGCCTCGCTGACCGACCAGAGCGCCATGGCATGGCACGACCGGCTCACCGCCGGCCGCTGACGGCGGGTCGCCGAGGAGGCGCGGGTCCCGACCGGCCGCACCGCGCCTCCTCGTCCTCCCGCGGCCGACCTCCCGGGTCGGCGTGGTCGGTGGCTCGACCTACAATCGACACGTGCCCGGCCTGATCAAACGCAACGACATCGACGAGGTCCGGTCGCGCACCAACATCGCCGACATCGTCGGCGACCACGTCACGCTCAAGGGGGCGGGCGTGGGGTCGCTCAAGGGGCTCTGCCCGTTCCACGACGAGCGCAGTCCGAGCTTCCACGTGCGGCCCCAGGTGGGGCGATACCACTGCTTCGGCTGCGGTGAGGACGGCGACGTCTTCAGCTTCGTCATGAAGACCGACCACACGACCTTCCAAGAAGCGGTCGAACGCATGGCGGCGCGCATCGGTTTCGAGCTCCACTACGAGGACGGCGGGCAGGCCAGCGACCACGGCAACAGGGCGCGTCTGATCTCGGCGAACGAGGCCGCGCGCGAGTTCTTCGTGGACCACCTCACGGCCGCCGACGCCGAGCCCGCCCGCCGGTTCCTCGGCGAGCGGGGGTTCGACCCGGCCGCGGCCGAGCGGTTCGGCGTGGGGTTCGCCCCCAAGTCGTTCGACGCCCTGCGGTCGCACCTCAAGGGGCTCGGTTACCGCGACGACGAGCTCGTCACCGCGGGGTTGCTGAGCCAGGGCGACCGCAGCCCCTACGACCGCTTCCGCGGGCGGCTGGTGTGGCCGATCCGCGACGTCACGGGGTCGACCATCGGGTTCGGCGCGCGTCGGTTGCTCGAGGACGACAAGGGCCCGAAGTACCTCAACACCCCCGAGACGCCGATCTACCACAAGTCCCAGGTGCTCTACGGGCTCGACCTGGCCCGTCGGGACATCTCGAAGGGCAAGCAGGTCGTCATCGTCGAGGGCTACACCGACGTGATGGCGTGCCACCTGGCCGGGGTCACGACGGCCGTCGCGACCTGCGGCACGTCGTTCGGCGTGGACCACATCAAGGTGCTGCGACCCATGCTCGGCGACGTCAGCGGGGCCGACACCTCGACCGGCGGCGAGGTCGTCTTCACCTTCGACCCCGACGAGGCGGGCCAGAAGGCGGCGTCACGCGCGTTCGCCGAAGAGCAGCGGTTCGCCGCGCAGACCTTCGTCGCCGTGGCCCCCGACGGGCTCGACCCGTGCGACCTCAGGCTGAACCGCGGCGACGACGCCGTGCGCCGCCTCATCTCGACCAAGCGTCCGATGTTCGAGTTCATGATCCGCCGGCTCATCGACGGGCACGACCTCGAGACGGTCGAGGGTCGCGTGTCGGCGCTCCGGGCGGCCTCGCCGGTGGTGGCGGGCATCCGGGACCGTTCGATGACCCAGGGCTACGTGCGGTCGCTGGCCGGGTGGCTGGGGCTCGACCCGGCCGACGTCGCGCGGTCCGTCGACGACGCGGGTCGCGCCTCCTCGGCCCAGAACGCGCTCGAACGGTCGCAGCCCAAGAACGCCACCGACGGCCGACAGTCGATCACGAGCCTGCCGCCGGTGCCCGACGAGCCGGCCGGCCCGAGCCTGTTGACGCTGCCGGCCGACCTGACGACCCGCACCGAGCGCGACGCGCTCATGGCGATGCTCCAGCACCCGGCGACGGTCGGCTTCGAACTCATGCAGCGCGCGGCACGGGCACGCATCGAGAACGGTGCGCTGGCCGTCGTCCGCGACGCGATCGGCGCGAGCCTCGACCGGTTCGACTCGGCCGACTGGCTCGACGTCGTCCTCGGCCAGACGCCGTCGCCGTTCGACGCCCTGGCGAAGGAGCTCGCCGTCGCCCCCATCCCCGAGCGCGAGGGACGCGAGATCACGACCTACTGTCGCGGCATCGTCGTCTCGATCGTCGAGCGCGACCTGATCCGCGAGAAGTCCGAACTGCTCGGGCAGTCGTTCCGCACCGACATGAAGACCGAACCCGAACGCTGGCGTGAGATCCAGGTGCGGATCGCCGCCGTCGAGGCCGAGCGCCGGTCCATCCGCCAAGAGTGAGGTCGGCAGCCGTCACGCGGTGCCCCGGCCTGAACGCGCATACACCACGAGGATGCGCCGCCGGCCTCGAGACGACCAGTTGGCAAGGGTTCGTTGCGGGCCTGTAAACAGTTGCGCGATGAGCCCGTCTCGCGCTCACGTGTGTGTTACCAATGGACGTTCCCTGAAACGGCCGCGTCCACAGCACGGCCCGGGGCCCCTTGCACACAGAGAAAGAGGTAACCGGATATGACATCCGACTCCACGCTCGCCCGACGCGCCCTCGCCGTCGTCGGTGGCGCCGCTGCCACCGCACTCGTCCTCTCGGGCTGCGCCTCCGGTGGTGACGCGACCGACGCCCTCGACGGTCTCAGCATCGGCACGACCGACGTCATCACGTCGCTCGACCCGGCCGGTTCGTACGACAACGGCTCGTTCGCCGTCCAGAACCAGGTGTTCGGCTTCCTGACGAACGCCCCGTACGGCAGCCCCGACGTCGAGCCCGACCTGGCCGAGTCCGCCGACTTCACCAGCCCGACCGAGTACACGGTCAAGCTCAAGGACGGACTGACCTTCGCGAACGGCAACGCGCTCACCTCGAGCGACGTCAAGTTCAGCTTCGACCGCCAGCTGGCCATCGCCGACCCCAACGGCCCGTCGTCGTTGCTCGGCAACCTGGCCAGCACCGACGCGCCCGACGACACGACCGTCGTCTTCACGCTCAAGTCGGCCGACCAGACCTGGCCCCAGGTGCTCTCGAGCCCCGCCGGCCCGATCGTCGACGAGGACGTCTTCTCGGCGACCGGGCTCACCGACGCCGACGACATCGTCAAGGGCAACGCCTTCTCGGGTCAGTACGCGATCACCGACTACTCGCAGAACGAGACGATCGCCTACGAGGCGAACGACGCCTACGACGGCGTGCTCGGTGCCCCGAAGACCGACTCGGTCACGGCGACCTACTACACCGAAGAGACCGACCTCAAGCTCGCCGTCCAGAACGGCGACGTCGACGTCGCGAACCGCAGCCTGAGCCCGACCGACCTGGCCGACCTGGCCAAGGACGACGCGCTCACCGTGCACAACGGCCCCGGCGGCGAGATCCGCTACCTGGTGTTCAACTTCAACACCATGCCGTACGGTGCCACGCAGCCCGACGCCGACCCGGCCAAGGCCCTCGCCGTGCGTCAGTCCGTGGCCGACACGGTCGACCGTGCCGCCCTGGCCAAGGACGTCTACAACGACACCTACACGCCGCTCTACTCGGTCGTCCCCGACGGCCTGACCGGTGCGACGACGCCCCTCGAGGGCCTCTACGGCGACGGCCAGGGCGGCCCGGACGTCGACAAGGCCGCCGCGGCCCTGTCGGCCGCCGGCGTCAGCACCCCGGTGTCGATCGACCTGCAGTACAGCCCCGACCACTACGGTGCGTCGAGCGACGAGGAGTACGCGCTGATCAAGTCGCAGCTCGAGGCGAGCGGCCTGTTCACCGTCAACCTCCAGTCGACCCTGTGGGACACCTACAGCACCGAGCGCCGCGAGGACGCCTACCCCGTCTACCAGCTGGGTTGGTTCCCCGACTTCTCGGACGCCGACAACTACCTGACGCCGTTCTTCAGCGCGGACAACTTCGTCGGCAACCACTACGACAGCCCGACCGTCCAGGGTCTGCTGACGAAGGAGATCGGTGAGCAGGACGCCTCGGCTCGTGAGGCGACCATCGGGGACATCCAGGACGCCGTCGCGGCCGACCTGCCGACCCTGCCGCTGCTGCAGGGCACGCAGGTCGTCGTCTCGCAGTCCGACGTGAAGGGCGTGGACGACACGCTCGACGCGTCGTTCAAGTTCCGTTACGGTGCGCTGAGCCGCTGACGCGCCTCCCCGTCCCCTGAGTCCCGCCGGTCCGCCGGTCGGCCTCCGGGGTCGGGGGACTCCGCACCACGGCCGTACGCCGAGGGGGCGACCCGCGACACCGCGGGGCGCCCCCTCCGGTCTGCGACCGGCACCACACCATCGAAAGGCCCAACGACGTGACCCTGATCACCGACGGTTCCCTCACGGCACCGCCCACCTCCAGTCCCGGGAAGTCCCGGAGCTCCGGCGGCGGCGGCCTCGGACGCTACATCGTGATCCGCGCGATCCTGATCGTGCCCACCGTGTTCATCCTCGTCACGCTCGTGTTCTTCCTGATGCGCGTGGTCGGCAACCCGATCACCGCCTCCGTCGGCGGGCGTCTCACCGAGGCCCAGCTGCAGGAGCGTCTCGCCGCCGCCGGCTACGACCGCCCCGTGATCGTGCAGTACCTCGAGTACCTCGGCCAGATCGTCCGAGGCGACTTCGGCACCACCGCGACCGACAACCGCGAGATCAGCGGCATCCTGCTGCAGTACGGCAGCGCCACGATCGAGCTGGTCTTCTACGCGCTGATCGTCGCGCTCGTGCTGGGCATCCCGCTCGGCATGCTCGCCGCGTACGTGCGCGACCGTTGGCCCGACGCGATCCTGCGCGTGCTGGCGATCCTCGCCTATGCGACCCCGGTCTTCTTCGCCGGCCTGCTGCTCAAGCTCACCTTCTCGGTCTGGCTCGGCTGGCTCCCGCTCGGCGGTCGTGCGAGCACGCGGGTCGCCATCGCCCTGGGGCGCATCGACAACCCCACGGGCATCTACATCGTCGACGCCCTGCGGACCGGCAACTCGACGATCATCGTGGACGTCCTCTCGCACGCGGTGCTGCCCGCCCTCGCGCTCGGCGTGCTGACCGCCGGCATCTTCCTGCGCCTGGTGCGCACCAACGTCATCGGCACGCTCGGTTCCGAGTACGTCGACGCGGCGCGGTCGCGGGGCGTCAGCGAGTTCCGGCTCGTCCGGGCTCACGCGCTCAAGCCCGCCCTGATCCCGATCATCACCGTCATGGGGCTGCAGATCGCGATGCTGCTCGGCGGCTCGGTGCTGACCGAGACCACCTTCGGCTGGCGGGGGCTGGGCTTCCAGCTGCAGCAGTACCTGTCGGCCCGCGACTTCATCGCCGTGCAGGGCATCGTCGCCGTGCTCGCCGTCATCGTCGCCGTCACCAACTTCGTGGTCGACGTGATCGCCGCCCTGATCGACCCCCGCGTGAGGTACTGACCATGACCGATTCGACCGTCGCGGCCGACCGCCGCGAACCCCTCTACAAGCGCCTCCCCGTCGTCGCCCAGATCCGCCGTTCGGTGGGGCTGCAGCGCGGCATGCTGCTGACCGGCGTCGTGATCGTCGCCGTGTTCGTGCTGCTGGCGATCTTCGCCCCCCTCATCGCGCCCTACGGCTTCGGCCAGCTGCGCGGTGCCACCGAGGCCTTCCCGCGCCAGGCGCCACCGTCGGCCGAGCACCTGTGGGGGACGACTGTCGGCGGCTACGACGTGTTCAGCCGCGTCATGTGGGGCACCCGGACCGCCGTGGCCGTCGTCATCGTGGCCGTGGTGCTGTCGATCACGATCGGCGTGACGCTCGGCCTGATCTCGGGCTACCTCGGCGGGTGGCTCGACCGCGTGCTCGTCGTCGTCGCCGACGCGGTCTACGCGTTCCCCTCGCTGCTGCTCGCCATCGTCGTCTCGATCGTCATCAGCGGGGGCCAGTCGAGCCTCTGGGGCGGCATCGTCTCGGCGGGCATCTCGATCACCGTGGTGTACGTCCCGCAGTACTTCCGCGTCGTCCGCGCCGAGGCCACGAGGCTCAAGGCCGAGGCGTTCGTCGAGTCGGCCAAGGTGAACGGCAGCAGCACGGGCCGCATCATGTTCAAGCACGTCCTCCGCAACGCCACGCGGAGCCTGCCCCTGATCCTCACGCTCAACGCGTCCGAGGCGATCCTGACCCTGGCGGCCCTCGGCTTCCTGGGGTTCGGCATCGGCCCGACCGCGGCGGCCGAGTGGGGTTACGACCTGAACCGCGCGCTCTCCGACACCGCCAGCGGCATCTGGTGGACCGGCGTCTTCCCCGGTGCGGCGATCGTGCTGATGGTGCTCGGCATCACGCTGATGGGCGAGAGCCTGAACGACCTGGCCGACCCGCGCCTCCGGACCCGCCGTCGCGCGAAGCGCAAGACCAAGGGCACCCGCCGCACCGAGCAGGCCCCGACCACGACCCACGACGAGGTGACCGCATGACCGCCGACACGACCACGACCGGCCGACCCGCGACGCCGCGCGACGAGCGCCCCGTCGCCGTCGGCATCACCGACCTCGAGGTGACCTTCGCGACCGACGGCGGCGACGTCGCGGCCGTCCAGGGCGTGACGCTCGACGTCCGCGCCGGCGAGGTGCTGGCGATCGTCGGCGAGTCGGGGAGCGGCAAGACCGTCACGGCGAAGACGATCCTCGGCCTCTTGCCCGAGACCGCGGTCGCCACCGGTGCCGTGCTGCTCTCGGGGCAGAACGTCCTCGAGGTCGGCCCGAAGAAGGTGCGCGAGCTCCGCGGCACCGACGTCGCCATGGTCTTCCAGGAGCCGTCGACCGCGCTCAACCCCGTCTACACGGTGGGCTGGCAGATCGCCGAGGGACTGCGGGCCCACGGCAAGGTCGGACGCAAGGAGGCGCGGGTCAAGGCGATCGACATCCTGCGTCGCGTGGGCATCCCCGACCCCGAGACCCGCGTCGACTACTACCCGCACCAGTTCTCGGGCGGGCAGAAGCAGCGCGTGGTCATCGCGATGGCGCTCGTGCTCGACCCGTCGGTGATCGTCGCGGACGAGCCGACCACGGCCCTCGACGTGACCGTGCAGGCCGAGATCCTCGACCTGTTGCGCCGCTGCCGGGACGAGTTCGGCACGGCCATCGTGCTGATCACGCACAACATGGGCGTCGTCGCCGACCTCGCCGACCGCGTCGCCGTCATGTACCTCGGCAAGGTCGTCGAGCAGGCCCCGGCCGTCGAGCTGTTCGCGAACCCGCAGGACGACTACACCAAGCGCCTGCTCGGCTCGGTGCCGAAGCTCGAGGCCCGCGGCCACACGCAGCAGGAGCAGCCCGCCGACAGCGAGGTCGTCGTGCGTGCCCGGGGTCTCGAGATCGAGTACCCCGGGCGCCTCGGCCGCGGCGGCTTCCGGGCCGTCAAGGGCGTCGACTTCACCATCGCCCGCGGCGAGGTCCTCGGCCTCGTCGGCGAGAGCGGTTCGGGCAAGACGACGATCGGTCGGGCCATCGCCGGGCTGACGAAGGTCACCGGGGGGTCGCTCGAGGTTCTGGGCATCGAGATGAACGGGGTGCACGAGCGTGACTTCAAGCCGAAGCGCGCCGACATCGGCTTCGTCTTCCAGGACCCCGCGTCGAGCTTCAACCCGTTGCTGACGATCGCCGAGTGCGTGGCCGAGCCGCTCATCGTGCACGGTCGTGCGAAGGACGCCCGGGCCGCCCGTCCGCGCGTCGACGAACTGCTCGAGGCGGTCCAGCTGCCCAAGTCGTTCGCCGACCGGTACCCCCACGAGCTCAGCGGCGGGCAGCGTCAGCGGGCGAGCCTCGCCCGGTCGCTCGCCCTCGACCCGACGCTGTTGATCGCGGACGAGCCCACCAGCGCGTTGGACGTCTCCGTGCAGGCCCGGGTGCTCGAGCTGTTCACCGAGTTGCAGTCGCAGCTGGGCTTCGCCGCCTTGTTCATCAGCCACGACCTCGCGGTCGTCAACATGCTGGCCGACCGGATCGGCGTGCTGTTCCACGGCGACCTGATCGAGAGCGGACCGAACGACCAGGTCCTCGGCGCGCCCGAGCATCCCTACACGCAGCGCCTGCTGGCGTCGCTGCCGGTGCCCGATCCGATCGAGCAGGCGTCCCGCCGCGAGCGGTTGGCCGAACTCGACCGCCGGGCGGCGGGCGACCCGGAGCGCGGAACCGACACCGTCGGGGCGGCCTGACGGTGCCGGGTCGCGAGCTCGACCTCGACCAGCCGGTCGTCACCGACGACCTGTCGCTGCTCTACCCCGCCCGGGCGGGCCATCCGGCCGTGCGTGCCGTCGACGGGGTCACCCTGCGGGTCGAGCCGGGCGAGATCGTCGCCGTGCTCGGCGAGAGCGGTTCGGGCAAGTCGACGCTCGCGATGGCCCTCGCCGGACTGACCGGCACGGGCCGCGTCGACGAGGGGCGCCCGCGTCTGGTCGGTGGGACCGCACGGGTCTTCGGCCAGGACGTCGGCAAGCTCTCGGGCCGGCGCCGGGACCGGCTCTCGGCCATGGTCGGCTACCTGGCGCAGGACGACGGCGAGCGGCTGAGTCCCGACTTGACCGTCGGCGAGGCCATCGCCGAGCCGATCTACCAGCGCGACCGCAAGTTCGACCGCACCGAAGCCGGGCGC
>NZ_JACYNS010000070.1:0-13485 GCF_014839405.1 Frigoribacterium sp. CFBP 13605
CGCCCGCGCCGCTGCCGCCGCCGCGACGGGCCCCGGCGGGGTCTCGGCCTCGCCGTCGAGCGCAGGAGGCGCGGTGCCGGTCGCGTCCCCGGCCGACGTCTCGACGCGCACCGACGCGTTCGCCTCGATCATGGACGACCTCACCTTCAACGGCATCGCTCCGGCCGCCGGTGCCGCCGCCGGCCTCGGAGCCGGTGTCGCGGCGACGGGCCCGGGCCCCACCGCCTTCGCCGACGGTGACGCCGCCGACCCCGACGCGCCGCACGGGGCCGCTCCCCGTCGGACGGCGGCGTCGCTCGCGGCCGCTGCCGACGCCCTCGCCGCGCAGGCCCGGGCCGTGGCCTCCCCGGGCGTGCCGCCCGCCCCCGACGTGTCGCGCGGGGCAGGCGACCTCGTCGTGGTCGTCGGCCGCCCCGGAGACGCCTTCCGCGTGGCCGCCCAGATGGCCTCGACGTTCGGGCTGCGCTCCGTCGACGTGTCGGATCGCCGGAGCGGCATCCTGGCCCGGGCCACCGGCGTGCACGAGAACTCGGCCGTCGTGACGGCCCTCGCCTGGGACGCGGCCGCTCCCGCCGCCCTCGAGGCGATCGCCGCCGACCAGGTCTGGGTCGCGGTCGACGTCGGGCGCAAGCACGACGACACGGCCCGCTGGGTCGAGGCCGTCCGGGCGGTCGCGCCCGTGGTCGCGGCCGCCGTGGTCGGCGAGGACGACACGGCGACCCCGGGCACGGTGCACCTGCTCGGCGTGCCGGTGGGCTGGCGCGAAGGAGGCGCGGGCCGCTGAGCCGCGCCTCCTGCGGTGGTCGTCCTCCCGCGGTGGTGCCTCGTGGCCGATGTCGTCCCGCGATCGCCGACCCGCGCCTCCTGCCTGTCGCCGCGACCGGAGCGCCCCGCGCTCGGTAAGCTGGCCTGATGCTGGTGCTGACACGCAAGGTCGGAGAACGCATCGTGATCGGCGACGACATCGTCATCACGGTGCTCGACTCCCGTGGCGACGGCGTGCGCATCGGGATCGACGCACCGCGCGGGGTCAAGATCCAGCGCGAAGAGGTCATCAAGGCCGTGACCGAGGCCAACGTCGAGGCGTCGAAGGCCCCCGACGACGCCGAGGCCCGCCTGCGTGCCGCCCTCGGCGCCCCCGCCCCCCGCGCCGACCAGTAGTCCCGCCGCCCGGCCCCCTCCGCAACTGGCCCGGGCCGCTCTGGCCTCGTGCCGCGGCGCGCTCGTGCCGCCCCGCCGCCGTGCCCTCACGCCGCCACGAGATGGACACAGCGCCACCTTTTCGCCTGGCGTCGTGTCCACATCGTGGCGGGTTGCCGGAGAGAACCGCAGCCTCTGACGGTTCTGAGTAGTCGCGGCACTGTGGCTCGTGTTCCTCTCACCTGTCGCGCCCCTCGCCTCGGCCGCCGTCGTGGGCGCCACGGGGGCGGCCCACTGGCTCGACCGGGGCGTCGTCAGCGCGCCCCGAACACGCTCCGTGACGGCTCGGGCGAGGGCACGGCCGTCGCGTCGGTGACGACGGGCGCCCCGGCGACGAAGTCGCGCAGCTCACGGCCGTGGACGACCTTGGCCGGCAGCGGGTCCGACGAGTAGAGCCGGGGCATGCGGTCGGTCGGCAGCGGCGACGGCGAACCGATCAGCACGACGTTGCCGAAGCGACGGCCCTTGAGCGTCGCGGGGTCGGCCACGGCGACGACGTGCTCGAACACGGTCGCGAGGGTCGACGCCTGGCCGCGGGCGAAGGCCAGCCCCGCGCCGTCGGCCGAGTTGACGATCAGCATGCCGGTCGGCGACAGGAACTCGGCCGCCGCCGTGTAGAACTCGAGCGACGTGACGTGGGCGGGGATCTGCGAGCCACCGAACACGTCGACGATCAGCAGGTCGACCGTGCCGCGCAGTCCGGCGGGCAGCTTCACCATGACCTCGCGGGCGTCGCCGTAGCGCACCCGGATCGAGGCCCCCCGCGGCAGCGGCAGGGTCTCGCGCACCAGGGCCACGAGGTCGGCCTCGAGCTCGATCACCTGCTGGCGCGAACCCGGTCGGGTGGCCTCGACGTAGCGCGGCAGGGTCAGGGCGCCGGCGCCGAGGTGCAGTGCGGTGACCGGCCCCTCGGGCAGCAGGTCGACGGCGTGCCCGATGCGCCGGACGTACTCGAAGGCCAGGTGCGTCGGGTCGTCGAGGTCGACGTGCGACTGGGGCGTGCCGTCGACGACGAGGGTGTACGAACCGGGGCGGTGCCGGTCCTCGTCCACGCGGGCGAGACCCGCCCCGATCGAGATCTCGACGGGCGGGTCGTCGTGCTGTGCGGCCATGCCCCAAGCCTCCCATCCCGGGGACGAGGAGGCGCGCGCGGCCCTCGATCCCGTGGAATGCCTGTGCATGCGCCCGGGTTATACCGAAGGTCGGGCGAAAGGTCAACGACAGGGCTTGCCAGGCGTGTCCGGGGCGACCTAGTATGGACCTTTGCGCTCCCCGTGCGTCCTGTCGTCATATTGCGGTCGACAACGTCTCGAGACACCCACCCCCGAATATGACGGCGGGGTGGATGGTGTCCGCCGGGTAGGGCCGTTCACTCACTCACCACATACTGTCCGACAGTGATGACCCGACGGGGTCCACGGAGGTTACTTCCTTGGCTGCTGCGAACAACGCATCCACCAACTCACCCAAGAACGGTCGCAACGCATCGCGGCTCTCGTTCGCCAAGATCACCGACACGCTGACGGTCCCCGACCTGCTGGCGCTCCAGACCGAGAGCTTCGACTGGCTCGTCGGTAACGACATCTGGAAGGACCGCCTCGCCGAGGCGACCGAGCAGGGTCGAACCGACCTGGCCCTCCACTCGGGCCTGGAAGAGATCTTCGAAGAGATCTCGCCGATCGAAGACCTCGGCGAGACCATGCAGCTCTCGTTCACGGCCCCCGAGCTCGAAGAGCCCAAGTACACGATCGACGAGTGCAAAGAGCGTGGCAAGACCTACGCCGCGCCGCTCTACGTGAACGCCGAGTTCATGAACCACCTCACCGGTGAGATCAAGACCCAGACGGTCTTCATGGGCGACTTCCCGCTCATGACCGAGCGTGGCACGTTCATCATCAACGGCACCGAGCGTGTCGTCGTCTCGCAGCTCGTCCGCAGCCCGGGCGTCTACTTCGAGCGCGCCTCCGACAAGACCAGCGACAAGGACATCTACTCGGCTCGCGTCATCCCGAGCCGTGGTGCCTGGCTCGAGTTCGAGATCGACAAGCGCGACCAGGTCGGCGTGCGCATCGACCGCAAGCGCAAGCAGAGCGTGACCGTCTTCCTCAAGGCCCTCGGCCTGACGAGCGAAGAGATCATGGAGGAGTTCAAGGGCTTCGCCTCGATCGAGGCCACCCTCGAGAAGGACGCCATCCTCACCAAGGAAGAGGCGCTCAAGGACATCTACCGCAAGCTCCGTCCGGGCGAGCAGGTCGCTGCCGAGGCCGCGCGCGCGCTCCTCGACAACTTCTACTTCAACCACAAGCGCTACGACCTGGCCAAGGTGGGTCGCTACAAGATCAACCGCAAGCTCGGCATCGACGCGCCCCTGGGCGACTCGGTCCTGACCGTCGACGACATCGTCGCGACGATCAAGTACCTCGTGTCGCTGCACGCCGAAGAGAAGTCGATGAACGGCACGCGCGACGGCGAGCCCGTCCAGCTGCGCCTCGACGTCGACGACATCGACCACTTCGGCAACCGTCGCATCCGCGCGGTCGGCGAGCTGATCCAGAACCAGGTCCGCACCGGTCTGTCGCGCATGGAGCGCGTCGTCCGTGAGCGCATGACCACGCAGGACATCGAGGCGATCACGCCGCAGACCCTGATCAACGTGCGCCCCGTCGTCGCCGCGATCAAGGAGTTCTTCGGCACCTCGCAGCTCTCGCAGTTCATGGACCAGAACAACCCGCTCTCGGGACTGACGCACAAGCGTCGTCTGAGCGCGCTCGGCCCCGGCGGTCTGTCGCGTGAGCGCGCCGGCGTCGAGGTCCGCGACGTCCACCCCTCGCACTACGGCCGCATGTGCCCGATCGAGACCCCTGAAGGCCCGAACATCGGCCTGATCGGCTCGCTCGCGTCCTTCGCGCGCATCAACTCGTTCGGCTTCATCGAGACGCCCTACCGTCGCGTGGAGAAGGGCAACGTCACCACGACGATCGACTACCTCACCGCCTCCGAAGAGGACGACTACGTCGTCGCCCAGGCGAACGCGCCCCTCGACGACAAGTTCGACTTCGTCGACGACAAGGTGCTCGTCCGCAAGAAGGGTGGCGAGGTCGAGCTCGTCGACAAGGCCGAGGTCGACTACATGGACGTCTCGCCGCGCCAGATGGTGTCGGTGGCCACGTCGCTGATCCCGTTCCTCGAGCACGACGACGCGAACCGCGCCCTCATGGGTGCGAACATGCAGCGTCAGGCCGTCCCGCTCGTCCGCAGCGAGAGCCCCCTCGTCGGCACCGGCATGGAGGGCTACACCGCGATCGACGCCGGTGACGTCGTCACCGCCGACGCCGCGGGCGTGGTCTCCGAGGTGTCGGCCGACGTCGTCACCGTCCAGCTCGACGACGGCGGCACGCAGGACTACTACCTGCGGAAGTTCGACCGCTCGAACCAGGGCGCCAGCTACAACCACCGCGTGATCGTCGACGCCGGCCAGCGCGTCGAGGTCGGCGAGGTCATCGCCGACGGTCCCGCGACCGAGAACGGCGAGCTCGCGCTCGGCAAGAACCTGCTCGTCGCGTTCATGCCCTGGGAGGGCTACAACTACGAGGACGCGATGATCCTGTCGCAGAACCTCATCAAGGACGACACGCTCTCGTCGATCCACATCGAAGAGTACGAAGTCGACGCCCGCGACACGAAGCTCGGCAAGGAAGAGATCACCCGTGATCTCCCCAACGTCAGCCCCGACCTGCTGGCCGACCTCGACGAGCGCGGCATCATCCGCATCGGTGCCGAGGTGCGCCCCGGCGACATCCTCGTCGGCAAGGTCACGCCCAAGGGCGAGACCGAGCTCAGCGCCGAAGAGCGCCTGCTGCGCGCGATCTTCAACGAGAAGAGCCGTGAGGTCCGCGACACGTCCCTGAAGGTGCCCCACGGCGAGCAGGGAACGGTCATCGGCGTCAAGGTCTTCGACTCGCAGGACGGCGACGACGAGCTCGGCTCAGGCGTCAACCAGCGCGTCGTCGTCTTCATCGCCCAGAAGCGCAAGATCACGGCGGGCGACAAGCTCGCCGGTCGTCACGGCAACAAGGGCGTCATCTCGACGATCCTGCCGGTCGAGGACATGCCGTTCCTCGCGGACGGCACGCCGGTCGACATCATCCTCAACCCGCTGGGCGTCCCCGGTCGGATGAACTTCGGCCAGGTGCTCGAGATCCACCTCGGGTGGATCGCGGCGCAGGGCTGGAACGTCGAGGGCGTCCAGGAGTGGGCGAAGAACCTGCCCGAAGAGGCGCTCAGCGCCGCTCCCGGCACGAAGGTCGCCACCCCGGTGTTCGACGGTGCCGCCGAGCGCGAGATCGAGGGTCTGCTCGACTCGACCCTGCCGACCCGCGACGGTGAGCGTCTGATCGGTTCGTCCGGCAAGGCGCGCCTGTTCGACGGTCGCTCGGGTGAGCCGTTCCCGAACCCGATCTCGGTCGGTTACATGTACATCCTGAAGCTGCACCACCTCGTCGACGACAAGATCCACGCGCGTTCGACGGGCCCGTACTCGATGATCACGCAGCAGCCGCTGGGTGGTAAGGCACAGTTCGGTGGCCAGCGCTTCGGTGAGATGGAGGTCTGGGCCCTCGAGGCCTACGGCGCCGCGTACGCGCTGCAAGAGCTCCTGACCATCAAGTCGGACGACATCCTCGGCCGCGTGAAGGTGTACGAAGCCATCGTCAAGGGCGAGAACATCCAGGAGCCCGGCATCCCCGAGAGCTTCAAGGTCCTCATCAAAGAGATGCAGTCGCTCTGCCTGAACGTCGAGGTCCTCTCGGCCGACGGCCAGACGGTCAGCCTGCGCGACACGGACGACGAGGTCTTCCGTGCCGCCGAAGAGCTCGGCATCAACATCTCCTCCCGCTTCGAATCGTCGAACGTCGACGAGATCTAAGCCCCCTTCCCACAACGACACGTCGATACATCTGACAAGGGATTAAATTTTGATCGAAGCAACAACTTTCGATGAGCTGCGGATCGGCCTCGCCACTGCCGAGAACATCCGCGCCTGGTCGCACGGTGAGGTCAAGAAGCCGGAGACCATCAACTACCGCACGCTGAAGCCCGAGAAGGACGGCCTCTTCGGAGAGCAGATCTTCGGGCCGTCGCGTGACTGGGAGTGCGCGTGCGGCAAGTACAAGCGCGTCCGCTTCAAGGGCATCGTCTGCGAGCGCTGCGGCGTCGAGGTCACGAAGTCGTCCGTGCGTCGTGAGCGCATGGGCCACATCGAGCTCGCCGCTCCCGTCACGCACATCTGGTACTTCAAGGGCGTCCCCTCGCGCTTGGGCTACCTGCTCGACATGGCCCCGAAGGACCTCGAGAAGGTCATCTACTTCGCGGCCTACATGGTCATCTCGATCGACGAAGAGGGCCGTCACGCCGACATGCCCGGGCTCGAGAACGAGCTCCGCCTCGAGATCAAGCAGCTCGAGTCGCAGCGCGACACGCGCATCGCCGACCGCCTCCAGAAGCTCGAGGACGATCTGGCCGTCCTCGAGGAAGAAGGCGCGAAGAGCGACCAGAAGCGTCGTGCGAAGGACGGCGCCGAGAAAGAGATGTCGCAGACGCGCAAGTCGTTCGACGAGGACATCAACCGCCTCGAGCGCGTCTGGGAGGACTTCCGCAACCTCAAGGTCGGCGACCTCAAGCCCGAGGACGCCGTCTTCCACGAGCTGCAGGACCGCTTCGGCATCTACTTCGAGGCCCACATGGGCGCCGAGGCGATCAAGAAGCGCCTCGAGGGCTTCGACCTCACCACCGAGGCCGAGAACCTCCACCTGCAGATCTCCGAGGGCAAGGGTCAGAAGAAGATCCGCGCCATCAAGCGCCTGCGCGTCGTGAGCTCGTTCCTGGCCACCGGCAACTCGCCGGCGGCCATGGTCCTCGACGTCGTCCCGGTCATCCCGCCCGAGCTGCGCCCGATGGTGCAGCTGGACGGTGGCCGTTTCGCGACCAGCGACCTGAACGACCTCTACCGTCGCGTGATCAACCGCAACAACCGCCTCCGCCGCCTGCTCGACCTCGGTGCTCCCGAGATCATCGTGAACAACGAGAAGCGCATGCTGCAAGAGGCCGTCGACGCCCTGTTCGACAACGGTCGTCGCGGTCGTCCCGTCACGGGTACCGGCAACCGCGCCCTGAAGTCCCTGAGCGACATGCTCAAGGGAAAGCAGGGTCGCTTCCGCCAGAACCTGCTCGGCAAGCGCGTCGACTACTCGGGTCGTTCGGTCATCATCGTCGGCCCGACGCTGAAGCTGCACCAGTGCGGTCTGCCCAAGCAGATGGCCCTCGAGCTGTTCAAGCCGTTCGTCATCAAGCGCCTGATCGACCTGAGCCACGCTCAGAACATCAAGTCGGCCAAGCGCATGGTCGAGCGTTCGCGCCCGCAGGTCTGGGACGTCCTCGAAGAGATCATCCGCGAGCGCCCCGTGCTGCTGAACCGTGCGCCCACGCTGCACCGTCTCGGCATCCAGGCGTTCGAGCCCCAGCTGGTCGAGGGCAAGGCCATCCAGCTGCACCCGCTCGTCTGCGCGGCGTTCAACGCCGACTTCGACGGTGACCAGATGGCCGTGCACCTGCCGCTGTCCGTCGAGGCCCAGGCCGAGGCGCGCATCCTGATGCTCGCGTCGAACAACATCCTGAAGCCGTCCGACGGTCGTCCGGTGACCCTGCCCGCACAGGACATGATCATCGGTCTGCACTACCTCACGACGGTCACCGAGGGTGCCGAGGGTGAAGGCCGTGCCTTCTCGTCGGTCGCCGAGGCGATCCTCGCGAAGGACCAGGGCACGCTCGACCTCAACGCGATGGTCAAGATCCGCATGAACGGCGTGCACTTCGCCGAGGGCGAGGCTCCCGAGGGCTACGAGGTCGGGCAGGACATCCTGCTCGAGACGACCCTCGGTCGCGCGCTCTTCAACGAGAACCTGCCGGCGGACTACCCGTTCGTCCAGCAGGTGACCGACAAGGGCATGCTCTCGACGATCGTCAACGACCTCGCCGAGCGCTACCCGAAGGTCGCCGTCGCGGCGGCACTCGACAACATCAAGGACGCGGGCTTCTACTGGGCCTCGCGTTCGGGTGTCACCGTCGCGCTGTCCGACGTGCTCACGCCTCCGCGCAAGCCCGAGATCGTCGCGGGTTACGAGAAGCAGGCCGCCGCCGTGCAGTCCGAGTTCGACAAGGGTCTGATCTCGGACGCCGAGCGTCGCGCCGACCTGATCAAGATCTGGACGGAGGCCACGAACGAGGTCGCCGCCGAGATGCGCGCGAACTTCCCGATCGACAACACCATCAACCGCATGGTGACGTCGGGTGCTCGTGGTAACTGGCTGCAGGTGCGCAACATCGCCGGCATGCGAGGCCTGGTGAACAACCCGAAGGGTGACATCATCCCGCGCCCGATCATCTCCTCGTACCGCGAGGGTCTGTCGGTGGCCGAGTACTTCATCGCGACGCACGGTGCCCGCAAGGGTCTGGCCGACACGGCCCTCCGTACGGCCGACTCGGGGTACCTGACCCGTCGTCTCGTCGACGTGTCGCAGGACGTCATCATCCGTGAGGACGACTGCGGCACCTCGCGCGGCCTCGAGATGCCGATCGCCGCACCCGACGCCAACGGCGTCATGGTGCGCGACGCGACCGTCGAGAACACCGTGTTCGCACGGTCGCTCGCGGCTGCCGCGGTGGACGCGAAGGGCACGGTGCTGGCCGAGGCCGGCGCCGACGTCGGAGACGTGCTGATCGACGAGCTCGTGGCGGCCGGTGTCGAGACCATCAAGGTCCGCTCCGTCCTCACCTGTGAGGCCGCCGTCGGTGTCTGCGCCCAGTGCTACGGCCGCTCGCTGGCCACCGGCAACCTGGTCGACATCGGTGAGGCCGTCGGCATCATCGCGGCCCAGTCGATCGGTGAGCCCGGCACGCAGCTGACCATGCGTACCTTCCACACCGGTGGTTCGGCCTCGGCCGACGACATCACGCAGGGTCTGCCCCGCGTGACCGAGCTGTTCGAGGCGCGTACCCCCAAGGGTGCGTCCCCGATCGCCGACTCGGCCGGTCGCATCACGATCGAGGACACCGACAAGGCTCGCCGCGTCATCCTGCAGCCCGACAACGGCGACGAAGAAGTGATCTACCCCGTGCTCAAGCGTTCGACCCTCCTCGTCGAGGACGGTCAGCACGTCGAGCTCGGTGAGCAGATCATCGCCGGTGCGGTGGACCCGAAAGAGGTCCTGCGCGTCAAGGGCGTCCGTGCGGTGCAGCAGCACCTCGTGGGTGGCGTCCAGGACGTCTACCGCTCGCAGGGCGTGCCGATCCACGACAAGCACATCGAGGTCATCGTCCGTCAGATGCTCCGCAAGGTCACCGTCGTCGACCACGCCGACACCGACCTGCTGCCCGGTGAGCTCGTCGACCGGTCGAAGTACAACGAGATCAACCGTGCGGCACTGACCGAGGGCAAGCGGACCGCGTCCGCCCGTCAAGAGGTCATGGGCATCACGAAGGCCTCGCTGGCGACCGAGTCGTGGCTGTCCGCCGCGTCCTTCCAGGAGACGACCCGCGTCCTGACGCAGGCCGCCATGGAAGGCAAGAGCGACCCGCTGGTCGGTCTGAAGGAGAACGTCATCATCGGAAAGCTCATCCCCGCGGGCACCGGCCTGTCGCGTTACCGCGACGTGTCGGTCGAGGCGACGGAAGAAGCGAAGGCGGAGCGGTACCCCAACCGCGTCTTCACCGACGACGCGTCGTTCAACGAAGCCGACCTGAGCTTCGTGGACTTCGACTCCTTCTCGTCGGACGACTTCACCCCCGGCACCTACAACTGAGAACCCCGTCAGGAGGCGCGGTGAGGGTCTGACCCCCACCGCGCCTCCTGAGGGCCTCACCTCGAAGGGCCCCGGCTCGCACTCCGTGCGGACCGGGGCCTTTCGTCGTACCTCCCGGTCGGGGCCGTGACGCGAGCGGGAGGTTCCCCCGCCGGGCTGAGGCGACGTCGGGAGCCGACCCGGCAGGATGGAGGGATGCCTGACGACCAGCCCGCCGAGACCGCCACCCTGACGAGCGGCGTCGCCGCCACGGCTGCTGCCGCCACGGCCGACACCGCCGTCGGAGCACCGGCCACACCGCCCCCGGTCGTCGTCGGCCGAGGCGAGGCCGCCGAGGGGGTCGGCATCGGCACGGCCGACCGCCCCGTCCGCGAGCGGGTGACGGCACCCGACGTCGTGGCGTCACCGGAGCCCGTCGCCGGTGTCACCTGGCGACCGCTCACCCTCGACGACCTCGTGCCCCTGCACGCGCTCTGTGCCCGCATGGGGTCGGTCGACCACCCCGACCGCGGCCATGCGCTCGAGGTCGTGCGTGACGACCTCACGTCGCCCGGCATCGACCTCGTGCGGGACAGCATCGTCGGGGTGGACGCCGACGGCCGCTTCGTCGCCTGGGGCCTCAGCCACCTCGGCCCGACGCGGGTCAGCCTCGTGCGGGTGGGGGTCCCCGGCGGTGTCGACCCCGGCCGACGCGGCGAGGGTCTCGGTCGCCGCCTCCTGGACTGGCAACGGGTCCGGGGCGAGCAGCACCTGGCCACCTGTGACGAGGTGCTGCCGGCCGGTCTCGTGACCGACGTCGAGGAGGACGCCCTCGCCACGCGGGCGGCGTTCCGTCGGGCGGGGTTCGACGAGTCGCGGTGGTGGACCGAGCTGCGGCGCGACCTGACGGAACCGATCGAGCGCGTCGCGCTCGACCCGGCCGTCCGCCTGGTCACGATGACCGACGAGTGGGTCGAGGCGACGCGCCAGGCCCGCAACGACGCCTTCCGCGACCACTGGGGCAGCCAGCCGACGAGCGAGGAGCGCTGGGGTCGGATGGTCGGTGCCGGCACCTTCCGGCAGGACCTCTCGCTGCTGGCCGTCGCCCGTCCCCTCGACAACCCCGAGGCCGCCGAGCAGGTCGTCGCGTTCGTGCTGAGCGACGTCGACCCCGAGGACTGGGCGGCCCTAGGGCGGCGGTGCGCCTACGTCGAGTACGTCGGCGTCCGGCGCTCCTGGCGGGGACGACACCTCGCGCAGTCCCTGCTCGCGTCGACGCTGGAGGCGCACGTCGCCGAGGGGCTCGAGGTCACCGTGCTCGACGTCGACTCCGTGAGCCCGACAGGCGCCCTGGGGCTCTACGACCGGGCCGGGTTCGTCGCCGCGAGGCGCTCCGCCACGGTGGTCCGCGCCTACTGAGTCCGACCGGGGGGCGACCGGCGCACCCCTTCGAGGGGCACCCGCTCTGGGACGTGCCGCCGACGGCGTCGCCGCCGTAGCGTGAGGCAAGCTCGGACCCGACCCCGAGCGTCGAACGGCCTCGTCGTCCTACCCCCGAGGCCCTGTACTTCCGAGGAGGTACGCGTGGCTTCCATGACCGAGATCCTGATCTTGCACGGGCTGTTGCCGATCGAGCAGCTCGACGTGATCCCGCGCGGCCCTGCCGAGGAGGAGGCGTCCATCCGCGACCTCCTCTCGCGAGGCGTCGTCACCGAGGTGCAGGTGGCGAGGGCCCGGGCCACCGCCGCCGACCTCGACTTCGTCGAGCTGATCGACTACCCGGTCGACCGCTCGGCCGTGACGATGGTGCCCGCGGCCGTGTGCCGACGGCACAAGGTCCTGCCGATCGGCGTGCGCGACGGTGCGTTGATCCTCGCCATGGAGGACCCGGGCGACGTCTTCGCGATCGACGACGTCCGCGCCGGCCTGCGCATGGGCGTCGACCCCGTCGTCGCCGAGAAGAACGACCTGCGCGCCGCCATCGACCGGTACCTGCGTGCCGACGACGAGCTGAACGACCTGACGTCGACCCTCGAAGAGGAGAGGGCCCACGAGACGGCGGCCGACATCACGGACGGCCCCGACGACGACGTGCCGATCGTCCGGTTCGTCAACCTGCTCGTCAGCCAGGCGATCACCGACCACGCCTCCGACATCCACATCGAGCCGTCCGAGACCGACGTGCGCATCCGGTACCGCATCGACGGCGTGCTGCACGAGATGCAGCCGGCGCCCAAGGCGATCCAGAACGGCGTGATCTCGCGCCTCAAGATCATGAGCGAGATCGACATCGCCGAGCGCCGCAAGCCGCAGGACGGCCGCATGTCGGTCCGCCACGGCGGCCGGCAGATCGACCTGCGGGTGGCGACGCTGCCGACCGTCTGGGGCGAGAAGGTCGTGATGCGCATCCTCGACAACTCGAACACCTCGATGAGCCTGCGCGACCTCAACCTGCTCGAGCGCAACTTCGACGTCTACGCCGAGTCGTACTCGAAGCCCTACGGCATGATCCTCGTCACCGGCCCCACGGGTTCCGGCAAGTCGACGACGCTGTACACGACGCTGAACGCCGTCGCCCGTCCCGAGATCAACGTCATCACGGTCGAGGACCCGGTCGAGTACCGGATGAAGGGCATCAACCAGGTGCAGGTCAACCCCAAGGCGGGCCTGACCTTCGCGAGTGCGCTCCGCAGCATCCTGCGGTCCGACCCCGACGTCGTCCTGCTCGGCGAGATCCGCGACCACGAGACGGCGCAGATCGCGATCGAGGCGTCGCTGACCGGCCACCTCGTGTTGAGCACGTTGCACACGAACGACGCCCCAAGCGCGATCACCCGACTCACCGAGATGGGCATCGAGCCCTTCCTCGTCGGGTCGGCCATCGACTGCGTCGTCGCCCAGCGCCTCGCGCGCCGGCTCTGCGACCGGTGCAAGACGCCCACGGCCTACTCCCCGTTGCAGCTGGCCCACCTGAAGTTCCGGGTCGAGCCCGACGAGAACCCCACGGTGTACCAGCCGGTGGGCTGCCAGCAGTGCTCGAACACGGGCTACCGCGGCCGCATCGCGCTGCACGAGGTGATGAGCGTCTCCGAGGACATCGAGCGGCTCGCGGTGAGCCGCGCGTCCAGCGCCGAGATCGGCCGGGTCGCCCGCGAGCAGGGCATGTTGAGCCTGCGTCAGGACGGTTGGGAGAAGGCCAAGCTCGGCCTCACCAGCGTCGAAGAGATCCTGCGGGTCGTCGCGTGACGCCCGCCTCCGGCCGAGCCCGGACCGACCACGAGGAGCCCCTCTCATGAGCGCTTCGATCTACGACATCCCCGACGACGCAGCCGCCGAGGACGCCGCCCTCGCGGGGTGGACGCCGGGCCGTCCGGGCAACGAGGTCCGGTCCGCCACCGCGACCGCGACCGGCTCCGCGACCGCGACCGGCTCCGCGACCGCGTCGTCGACG
>NZ_JACYNS010000071.1:0-13457 GCF_014839405.1 Frigoribacterium sp. CFBP 13605
GCGGCGCGAGGAGGCGCGGCGCGACCGGGCGCCCGAGTCCGGCACCGGCCGGCCCGGGTCAGGACGCGGATTCGCGGGCGGCGGCGTCGAGCGCGGCGGCGATGCTGTCGAGCTGGGGGAGGGCCTCGGCGATCGTCTCGTCCGTGCCCGTGGTCGAGAGGACGTACTGGTACGCCTCGCGCAGGGTGGTCGTGGTGTCCTCGCCCTGCGTGGTCAGGTGGAGGAAGAGGCTGCGGCGGTCGCCCGGGTGACGGCTGCGCGTGACCTGCCCCGACTTCTCGAGCCGGTCGACCACGGCCGTCGTCGCCCCCGTGCTCAGCAGCAGCTGTTGGGCGAGTGCTCCCGGGGTGAGCCCCGGGGCGTCGGCGACGGCGAGCAGGGCCGCCAGCTCGGTGTGGCCCATCCCGAAGACCTTCGCGGCGTGGAGCCGGTAGCGGCGGTGGGCCTCGTCCAGGGTCTGCAGCGTCGCGGCGAGGCGCCGGACGGACTCCGGGTGGTTCTCCGGAGTGGCGGGAAGGTCGGGGCTCACGACAGCAGGGTACCGAGCATCGCCCCCGGTGTCGGCACCGTTGCGCAGAACGGATGACCCAGTTCGGGGCGCGACGACCCACTCAGGCGACCCGCTCAGGCGACCTGGTGCACGACGTAGCTCGCGACGAAGCCCAGCACCGTCACGAGTCCCGTGAGCGTCTGCGTCTTGCGGAAGGCCTCGGGGATCATCGTGTCGCAGATCATCGCGAGGATCGCCCCGGCGGCGAACGCCATGACGAACGACTGTCCGCCCTCGGGCACCCCGCCCAGGAGGGCGTACCCGCCGAGCGCGGACAGGGCGCACACCACGGCGATGCCCGACCAGAGGCCGAAGACGTACCCGGCCGACCGGCCCGACGACTTGAGGTCGGCCGTGCTCGACATGCCCTCGGGGAAGTTCGAGATCACCACGGCCACCAGCACGGCGATGCTGAGGGACCCGCCGCCCGTCAGGCTGACGCCCTGGACGGCGGTCTCGGGGACGCCGTCGAGCAGGGCGCCGAGGGCGATGCCCAGGCCGGTGCCCGAGCCGGCCGACCCGCGACGGTGGTGCTTGCGCCGGAACCCGCCGTGCTCGAGCAGCTGGTCCAGGACGACGTAGACGACGGCGCCCGCCAGGAACCCGCCGAGGGTCGGGAGCAGCCCGCCGCTGCTCGTGGCCTCGTCGACGAGGTCGAACGAGAGTGCGGAGATCAGGACGCCGGCACCGAACGCCATGACGAGGGCGACCACCTCGCGGGGCACCCTGACGAACCACGACACCGCCGCCCCGACGACCAGGGAGAGGCCCGAGAGCAGGCCGGCGAGAGAGGCGAGGAGGAGCGGTGAGGGCACGAGGACGTGTCTAGTCCTTCCGTGCGCAGGAGGCGCGGTGCCGGTCCCGAGGACCGGACCCGCGGGGGATGGACGTGTGCCCCGGGCGCCCTGACCGGTCAGCAAGTGCTGTATGGTCAGCACATGCTGACCCTTTCGTCCCGCGTCGACGTGATGAACCGCCTGGGGCGGGCGATGGCCGACCCGACCCGCTCACGCATCCTGCTGACCCTGCTCGAGGGCCCCGGCTACCCCGGCGTCCTCGCGACGGAACTCGGCCTGACCAGGTCGAACGTGTCGAACCACCTCGCATGCCTCCGCGGGTGCGGTCTCGTCGTGGCCGCCCCCGAGGGGCGATCCACCCGGTACGAGATCGCCGACGTCCACCTGACCCGAGCACTGACCGCCCTCGTCGAGGTGGTCCTCGCGGTCGACGACGGTCTGCCGTGTCCGGACGACTCGTGCGACGTGCCGTTCTGCTGCGGGGGCGGTGCATGACCTCCGCCGCACTGTCGCCCGCGCCGATCGCCCCGGCCCGTCGCCTCCTGCTGCAGCGGCGCATCCGTCTCGTCGTGGCGATCACGATCGGCTACAACGTGGTCGAGGCGATCGTCGCGATCGCCGCGGGCACGGTCGCGTCCTCGACCGCGTTGATCGGCTTCGGCCTCGACTCCGTCGTCGAGGTGCTCTCGGCCGCCGCGGTCGCCTGGCAGTTCGCGGCCCCCGACCCCGAGAGGCGCGAACGGCTCGCCCTCCGCGTGATCGCCCTCTCGTTCTTCGGTCTCGCCGCCTACGTCGGCGTGGACGCGGTCCTCGCCCTGGCCGGCGCCCGCGAACCCGACCACTCCCCGGTCGGCATCGTGCTGGCCGCCGTCAGCCTGGCGGTCATGCCGTTCCTCAGCCTCGTCGAGCGACGAACCGGCACCGAGCTCGGCTCGGCCTCCGCCGTCGCCGACTCCAAGCAGACCCTCATCTGCAGCTACCTCTCGGCCGCCGTCCTGCTCGGCCTGGTGCTCAACCTCGCCTTCGGGTGGACCTGGGCGGACCCCGTCGCAGGACTCGTCATCGTCGTCTTCGCCGTCCGTGAGGGGGTCGAGGCCTGGCGCGGCGAGGCCTGCACGACACCCGTCTCGGCCCTCACGGGCGAACGCGGAGCCCAGGCCTGCGACTGCTGCTGAACGGCCGGCCCACCGGACGCGCAGGAGGCGCGGTGCCGGTCCCGAGGACTCGCACCGCGCCTCCTGCGGTCGCCGCTCAGTAGTCGATGCGGCCCCGGCGGTCGTGGAACTCGCCGGTCGGGCCGTCGGGCCCGAGCAGGGCGAGGGCGACGGTGGCGTCCGTGCCCTCGGTCACCGTCTGGTGGCCGCCGTGCCCGTTGAAGTCGGTGGCGGTGTAGCCGGGGTCGCTGACGTTCACGCGGAAGGTCGGCAGGTTCTTGGCGTACTGCACGGTCAGGGCGATCACGGCCGCCTTCGAGGACGCGTAGGGCACCGCGGCGACGGGGTACTCGTCGTGGCCCTCGGTGCTCAGCCAGCGCGGCCAACCGACGCCCGACGCGACGTTGACGATCACGGGACGGTCGGAGCGGCGCAGCAGGGGCATCGCGGCCTGGGTGACGCGGACGAGCCCGACGACGTTCACGTCGAGCACCTCCTGCATCGTCTCGGGGGTGAGGTCGTCGACGCCGAACGACGACCCGAGGACGCCCGCGTTGTTGACGAGGACGTCGAGCTCGGGCAGGGAGGCGAGCGCCGCGTCGACGCCGGCCTGGTCGGTGACGTCGAGCTGCACGGCGTGGGCGCCGAGGGCCCGGACGGCGTCACCCGAGTCGAGGTCGCGCATGCCGGCGTACACGGTGTGGCCCGCCTCGATCAGGCGGTGGGCGGTCTCGAGTCCGAGGCTCTTGTTGGCCCCGGTGATGAGTGTGGTGGTCATGGGTCCATGCTGCGCCCGGCCCCGCCTCGGCACCCAGGCCCCGCACGACGGGAGGACTGCCGGTACCACCCTCGGGCGACCGGGCCGGGGGAGGATGGCTGCATGAGCGAGTTCGCGGACGTGTTGCGGTCGTGGCGTGACCGGGTCGGCCCGGCCGACGTGGGGCTGCCCGCGGGGGCGGGGCGCCGTACGACGGGTCTCCGCCGCGAAGAGCTGGCGGCGCTCGCCGGGGTGAGCGTCGACTACGTCGTCCGCCTCGAGCAGGGTCGGGCGACCAACCCGTCCCCGCAGATGCTCCGCGCCCTGGCGGTCGCCCTGCGCCTGAGCGACGACGAACGCGACCACCTCTACCGCTCGGCCGGCGCCGCGCCTCCGTCGGCCGGGATCGTCCCGCGCCACGTGGGGCCCGGCGTGCAGCGCATCGTCGACCGGCTCGGCGACGTGCCGCTGGCCGTCTTCTCGGCGACCCACGACATCCTGCTCTGGAACCCCCTCTGGGCCGCGGTGAACGGCGACCCGTCGCGCCTCGTCGGGCTCGAGCGCAACCTCGTCTGGCGTCACTTCACGTCGGGCCACGAGGGCACCGAGTTCGACGCCCGGCACGAGGAGGACTTCGCGAGCGACCTCGCCGCCGACCTGCGGGCTGCTGTGGGGCGCTATCCGTCGGACCCCTCGCTCGGCCACCTCGTGTCGCGCCTGCTCGAGGCGTCGCCCGAGTTCGCACGCCGCTGGGCCGAGGCCAAGGTCGCCGAGCACCGGGCCAGTCGCAAGACCGTGACGGGCACCCCGGTCGGCCCGATCGCGATCGACTGCGACGTGCTGACCGCGCCCGGCGACCTGAGGATCGTCGTCTACACGGTCGCGCCGGGGTCCGACGACGAGGCGCGACTCGACCTGCTGCGCGTCACCGGGCTGCAGTCGATGGCGGCGACCTCGGCCGGCTGAGGCCGTGCCCGCCCGGGTCAGCCCTCGCGGGCTGCCTCGCGGGCTGCGTCCCGGGCGGCGCGAGCCCGCGCGTTGATGGCCGTGACGACCTCGGTCTTGGCGTCGGCGTAGTCGTTCATGTCGTCCCAGCGGCGGTCGAGCAGGGCCCGCTTGACGCCGGCGTACAGCTCGCGGTCGGCGGCGTCGGTGCGCAGGTGGTCGCGCAGCAGCAGGTACCCGGCGATCGCGTCGGCACCCTGCTCGTAGACGTGCACGTGGACGCTGCGCTCCGGCGTCCGCACGAGTCGGTGCCCCGGCTCGCGCACCCGCAGCTCGTAGCCCGCGGCGAGCAGCGGGTCGAGGTAGTCCTCCTCGGCGGTGATGTCGGGCACCGCGACCACGACGTCGACGATCGGCTTCGCCGCGAGACCGGGCACCGACGTCGAGCCGATGTGCTCGACGTCGACCCCTATGCCCGACGGCGCGAGGGCCTCGACGATGCGGCGTCGGTGCTCGGCGAACGCGGCAGGCCAGCGCTCGTCGTACTCGTGCAACGAGACGTGGACGGCCTCGGCGCCGCCCACGATCTCGGTGGTCGTGACGTCGGGTCGGCGGGGGGTCCGCTTGGTGGGCATCAGGAGATCCTGCCAGACGACGGAACCGGTCGACGTCGTACTAGTATCTGCGCATGCACGTAGATAAGAAGGTTTGCGGACTCGACCCGGATTCCGAGTACGTCGAACTCGCCGTCGAGGTGTTCTCGATGCTCGCCGACGCGACCCGCATCCGCATCATCCTGGCGCTTCGGAACGCCGAAGAGCTGTCGGTGAACCACCTCGCCGACATCGTCGACAAGAGCCCGGCGGCGGTGTCGCAACACCTGGCCAAGCTTCGCCTCGCCCGCATGGTGCAGCCGCGCCGTGAGGGGACGACCGCCTTCTACCGTCTGACCGACGAGCACGCGTCCGCGCTCGTCAGCGACGCCGTGAGGCAGGCAGAGCACGTCGTCGGCAACGCACCGCACCACGCAGGGGGGCAGTGAGGTGGTCGGGTACGGGCACGACCACGACCGCGAGCACGAGCACGAGCACGAGCACGGGTACGGGCGCGGGCACGGGCACGGGCACGAGCCCGGGTACGAGCACGGGCACCCGAACGGCCGGGTGAAGGCCTGGCTCTACGACCTGTTCGTCCCGCACACGCACGACTCCGCCGATTCCGTCGACGACGCCCTCGAGGCGTCGACGGCGGGTGTCCGGGCGGTCAAGATCAGCTTGTTCGTCCTGCTCGCGACGACGGTGGTGCAGGCCGTCCTCGTCGTGGCCACCGGGTCGGTCGCCCTGCTGGCCGACACGATCCACAACTTCGCCGACGCGCTGACAGCGGTGCCTCTCTGGATCGCGTTCGTCCTCGGCCGGCGGGTCGCCACCCGCCGTCACACCTTCGGCTTCGGACGCGCCGAGGACCTCGCCGGTCTGTTCATCGTCATCGTCGTGGCCCTCTCGGCCGTGGTCGCCGGGTGGGAGGCGATCGACCGTCTCGTCCACCCGCAGCCCGTCCAGGCGCCCTGGTTGCTCGTCCTGGCCGGCCTCGTCGGTTTCGCCGGCAACGAGGTGGTCGCGATCTACCGCATCCGAGTCGGTCGCCGGATCGGCTCGGCCGCCCTGGTGGCAGACGGGGTGCACGCTCGTCTCGACGGGTTCACATCGCTGTCGGTCGTGCTGGGCGCCGTCGGGGTGCTGCTCGGCTTCCCCCTCGCGGACCCGATCATCGGCCTGCTGATCGCCGTGTCGATCATGGTCCTGCTGTGGGGCACCATGAAGTCCGTCGGGGCCCGCCTGATGGACGCCGTCGACCCCGACCTGCTCGACCGGGCCGAGCACGCACTCGAACACACCGAGGGGGTCGTCGCCGTGCGCGACCTCCGCCTGCGGTGGATCGGCCACCGGCTGACGGGGTCGGCGACCGTCCAGGTCGACACGCACGACCTGGTCGACGCGTCGCGGATCGCCGACCAAGCGGGCCTGCGCGTCCGCGGTGCGCTCCCGAACCTCGACGCCTTCACGATCACCCCGGCGCCGGTCGCCGGGCTCGCCCCTCAGGACTGATCGAGCGGCAGCCCTGCCGCGACCCAGGCCGTGGTGCCGCCGATCACGTCGACGGCGGTGATCCCTCGAGCTGACAGGGCCTCGGCCGCCCGGGAGCTCCGTGCGCCGCTCTGGCAGATCAGGTAGACAGCGGTCTCGTGCGGCATCTCGTCGAGTCGATCCGCCAGTTGCGAGGGGTGGAGGTTGAGCGCCCCGGGGACGTGGCCCTCGGCGGCTCTCACATCGATCACCAGCGGTGTCGTGAGGGCGGCCAACCGGTCGACGGTGATCTGCTCCATCTCAGCCCTCGCTCGAATCCGACCAGACCGCCTTCGCGCCCGAATCGCCGATGCGCACCGTCGTGACGATGCCGCCGATCGCGGCGACGGCGACCGCCACGGTGAGCGCGACCCCGACGATCGTGCGCGTGCCCTTCTTCAGGGTGGGATGCGGTCGCTTGGCGTCCGGGGTCAGCACGTAGTGCTGCCACGCCCACTGCGCCACGGCGGCGACGAACACCGCGATCGCCCAAGGCAACAGCGTGTCGCCGAGCTGCGTGTGCGCCTCGAGCAGGGCGCTGTGCCCGACCCTCGCCTCGAGCGATTCGCCCGACGATGTCGCGAGTGGCACCGCGACGAGCGACAGGAGGGCGACGAGCGGTGTGATGACGCCCAGTCGTCGGCGCAGCCGCGACGACACGGCACCGGCCACGATCAGCAGCGAGGCCGTCGGGAAGGCGACCGTGACGAGGTGAACGATCAGCGGGTGGAGGGGGAGTCCGTTCAGTTGCCAGTCCATGGCGTCTCTCTTCTGGTCGGGTCGGTGCGGGTGGGGTAGGTGAGGGGTCAGGCGTGGCGTGCGGTCGAGACCTCGCGCCGGGCCGACACGGTCATCGCTCCCACCACCCCGGCGATCGCCACGAGGAAGACGAGGCTCGTCGCCGTCGGACCCAGCCCGAGTCCTCCGTCGGACCGGTCTTGCGAGAGGAGGTCGCCGAGGGACGCGCCCAACGGCCGGGTGAGCACGTAGGCCGACCAGAAGGCGACGACCGCGCCGAGGCCGAGGAAACGGTGGGCCAGGGCGACGAGGGCGATGACCCCCGCGAAGACGAACACCGACGGCAGGTACCCGAGGGCGAGCTGCTCGCCCAGGAGGTCGCCGACGGCGGTTCCGAGCGCGAAGGTGACCAGGATGGTCGCCCAGTAGAAGCCTTCCCGGCGACGAGTCGTGATGTCGTGCACCGACAGCGTCCGCTCGACCGAGTACCAGACGCCGAACAGCACGGCGAGCGCGACGGAGAAGACGATGGTCGAGGTCCAGAGGCTCACCCCGAGCGAGTCGGTCAGGGTGTCGGTCAGCAGCGTCCCCACGACGCTGATGAGCACCACCGTGAGCCAGTAGACCCAGGGCACGTACCGCCGCCTCCGCACCTGCAGCACGAGCGCGACGACGAGCAGCGCCGTCATGACCACGCTGGTGACCGTGAGGCCGAGGCCGAGACCGTCGTTCAGGAAGTCGGCGAACGTCTCGCCCACCGTGGTGCAGAGCACCTTGACCACCCAGAAGGCCGTGGTGACCTCGGGGACCTTGTTCAGCAGCGACGCGGGTCGGCGGATCGCCGGCTCGGTGCGTTCGGCTCGTGTCGTCATGGAGGAGACCCTCGCGGGGTCTGTCCCAGAAACCGCCCAGACGCCCGATCGAGGAGGCGCGGGTCGGCTCGAACCCGCCGCTGGGCGGTTTCTGGGAGGGATGCGGCGACCCTCGGACCATGACCGCACTCGACGGAAGGCCCCCGGTGACGTCCCGGGGTGGACGACCCGCGCCTCCTGACCCTCGTCCCGACCGTCGGCCGGTCCGCCGCGACGTCGGGATCGCGGCGGCGGGTGGGGCGGGCGTCGTGGCGGTCGTCCTGGGAGGTCTGCTCATCACGTCGGGCGCCGGGGGAGTGGGGGCGGCCGACCTCGACGTCGTCGAGCGCGTCGGCCGGATGCACTCGCCCCTGCTCGACGGGGCGGCGCTGCTGATCGACCGGCTGCTCGGGCCGCAGCTCGGGGTGGCGCTCGTCCTGCTGTTGGCCGTCGCCGTGGGGGTGACGACCCGGCGGGCAGCGGAGGCGCTGACCGTCGTCGGCGTCTCGGTGCTGCCGTGGGCTGCGGCCGAGACCGTCAAGCTGGTCGTCGGACGCGACCGACCCGACCCGCGCCTCCTCGTCGACCCCCTGCTGGTCGAACCGCACTCGTTCTCGTTCCCCAGCGGCCACACCGCGCTGGCGACCGGCCTCGCCCTGGCGATCGTGCTCGTCGTGAGAGGACGGAACGGACGGCGGGGGTGGCAGCCGGTCGCCGTCGTGGCCGCGCTCGGCGTCGTCCTGGTGGCGGCCTCCCGCGTCTGGATCGGCGTGCACTACCCCACCGACACGATCGCGTCGGTGGTGCTCGGCTGCTCGGTCGTCGCCCTCGCCCTGCCCCTCTGGCGACGGATCGTCGACCGACTCGACCGACTCGACCGACTCGACCGACCTGCCACCACACCACCCGGTGCCCTGACGGCACCCGACACCGAACGGAACGCCCCATGACCCTCTTCGACCCGCAGACGCTGCTCACCGCCCTCGGCCCCTGGGCCCTGGGCGGGCTGTCCCTCATGGTGTTCGTCGAGTCCGGCCTGCTCTTCCCCTTCCTGCCCGGCGACTCCCTGCTCGTCACGGCGGGGCTGCTGCACCAGGGCCTCGGGCTGAGCGTCGCGGTGATCGCCCTCTGCGCCTTCGTGGCCGCCGCGGCGGGTGACCAGGTCGGGTTCTTCCTCGGTCACCGCTTCGGTCGACGGTGGTTCCGGCCCGACGCGCGGGTGCTCAAGACGGCACACCTCGAGCGGGCCGAGGCGTTCTTCGCGCGGCACGGCGGCCCGGCGCTCGTGCTCGGCCGCTTCGTCCCGGTGGTGCGCACGTTCGTGCCGCTCGCGGCCGGGACCAGCGGCTACCCGTACCGCCGCTTCGTCGTGTGGAACCTCGCCGGGGCGTTCCTCTGGGCCGCGGGCATGACCGTGCTCGGCTCGCTCCTCGGCGGCCTGCCGTTCGTCGCCGACCACATCGACCTGCTCGCGATCGCGCTCGTCGCGGTGTCGGTGCTGCCCCTCGTGCTCACCGCTGTGCGACGATCGGCGGGGACACGACGGCGGAAGGAGGCCCTGGGTGACCGATCCTGATCCGCGCCCGCGCCTCCTGCTGGTCGAGGACGACCCCGCGCTGGGGCCGATCGTCGCCGACGTGCTCGCCGAGGCGTGGCGAGTCGACCTCGTCGCCGACGGTCGTCGGGGGCTCGACGCGGCCCGCACCGGCGTCCACGCCGTGCTGGTCGTCGACCGACGCCTGCCCGGACTCGACGGCACCGCGCTCGTCGCGGCCCTGCGTCGCGAACACGTCACCACGCCCGTGCTGATGCTCACCGCGCTCGGCTCGACGGCCGACCGGGTCGAGGGCCTCGACCTCGGAGCCGACGACTACCTCGTGAAGCCGTTCGAGTTCGACGAGCTGTTCGCGCGGCTGCGCGCCCTCACCCGGTCCTTCGCCGCCCACGAGGCGTGGCTCGACGTCGGTGCCGGCCGGTTCTTCCCCGAGAGCCGCATCGTGGTCACGCCGTGGTCGAGCCGGGTGGTGCTGAGCGACCGCGAGGCCGGCCTGCTGGCCGCGCTCGCCGAGCGGCCCGACCACACCTTCGACCGGTCCGAGCTGTTGGCGGCGGTCTTCCCCCGCGGTGAACAGCTCGGCACCGTCGACACCTACGTCAGCTACCTCCGGCGCAAGATCGATCGCGACGTCGTGTTGACCGTGCGCGGGCGCGGTTACCGGATCGGGGCGCTGTGACCGCGCGATCCCGCCGAGCAGCGGGGCGCGGTCGACGTCGCCCCGGCGCCACCCCGAGCGTGCGGCGGCCGGACCCCGACGCGGTGGCGCTCCAGGCGGCGGCTCGGTCGGTCGGTCGTCAGATCGTGCTCGTCTCCGCCGTGGTGGTCGTGGCCGCTCTCACGCTGACGATCGCGTGGGTACTGCACCAGACGGTGCCGACCGAGCGACTCGAGCAGGTCGCGGCGGCGCGGCGCGGCGAGGTCTTCGTGAGCGCCACCGACGTGGTGGCCGGCCTGGTCGTGCTCGGGCTCGCCGGCGTCGTCTTCGCCGGGGTCGTGAGCGTCGTCATCGCGCGGCGGGCCGTCCGACCGCTCGGCGACGCCCTGCGCCTGCAGCGTCGGTTCGTCGCCGACGCGAGCCACGAGTTGCGCACCCCGCTGGCCGTCCTCGACGCGCGCCTCCAGGCCCTCGAACGCGGGATCTCCGGAGGCGCGGTGTCGGCGGACGAGAAGGTCGCGTCGGACGTCGCGCACCTCCGGGACGACTCCCGGGCCCTGATCGACATCGTCGGCGACCTGCTGGAGGCCGCCGGGGGCGAGGACCACCCCGGGGACGTCCTCGGGGCCGTCGGCGTGGACGCCGTGGTGGCCGAGGTCCTCTCGTCCCTGGCCGTGCTGGCCGACCAGCGTGACGTCCGTCTCGAGCTGGTCCCCGGCGGCGAGGAGGCGCGGGTCGCAGTGCCGCGGACGAGCCTGCGACGGTCGGTCCTCGCCCTGGTCGACAACGCCCTCGGCCATGCGCCCGTGGGGTCGGTGGTCGTGACGACCGTCCGGGTCGAGGGCCGGGGCGAGGCGGCGAGCGTGGTGATCACGGTCGCCGACCAGGGGCTCGGCATCATCGGGATCGACCCCGCGCGCGTCTTCGACCGCTTCGCCCGGGCCGAGTCGCCGTCGGGCCAGACCTCGGCCCCGGTGCGTCCGAGCTTCGGCATCGGTCTCGCCCTCGTCCGCGAGATCGCCCACCGCCACGGCGGCGAGGTCCGGGTCGTGACGACGTCGGGCGCGGGCACGACGATCGAGGTCACGCTGCCGCGGGCGTCGGGCCGCATGGGTCGGGAGTAGACAGGCCGGATGGAATTCCACTTCGACGCCGACCTGTGGCGGTGGGAGAGCCGGCGAGCCTTCTACACCTTCGTCAGCCTGCCGCCCGACGTCGAGGACCACGTCCTGATGGTGGCCGGCGACCTGCTGCGCGGCTGGGGTTCCGTCCGCGTGGAGGCGCGGGTCGGCTCGTCGACGTTCACCACGTCGGTCTTCCCCCTCGGCGACGAGAACGCCTACGCCCTGCCCGTGAAGCGGGCCGTGCGCGACGCCGAGGGCCTCGGCGTCGGCGACACCGTGGGCGTCACGGTGCGCCTGCTCGACTTCTGAGCTGCCGCCGAGGTCTTGACGGCCGACACGGGCGGGGCCACGCTGTGCGTCACCACCCGTGGACCGTTCGAAGGAGAACCCCGTGGCCATGATGTTCGTCAACCTGCCCGTGACCGACCTCGACCGGGCGAAGTCGTTCTACGCGGCCCTCGGGTTCACCATCAACCCGCTCTTCACGGACGAGAACGCCGCGTGCGTGATCGTGGAGGAGGACCACAGCGCGTTCATGATCCTCCGGCGTGAGTACTTCCAGACCTTCACCGACCTGCCCATCGGTGATCCCACCACGGCCCCCTCGGTCGCCACCGCCGTCATGCTCGACTCCCGTGACGAGGTCGACACGACGGTCACCGCCGGCCTCGGCGCCGGAGGCACGGAGGCGCGCCCCGCGTCGGACTACGGCTTCATGTACCAGCGCCAGCTGACCGACCCGGACGGCAACATCCTCGAGTTCGGCTGGATGGACCCGTCGGCGGCTGAACAGGGCCCCGAGGCCTACGCCCAGCAGCAGGGCGCCTGACGATCGAGTGGGCAGAAAACGTCCTTCGTGCGACCGGGAGGGACGATTTCTGCCCACTCGACCAACCGCCTCCTCGGGGCGGGGCGGGGCGGGGCCGCGCGGGGCGTCGCTAGCGGGCGAGCGTGTCGCGGGGGTACTCGTCGAAGCGCGCGGCGTACGACCCCGCGAACCGGCCGAAGTTGCCGAAGCCCCAGCGTCGGGCGACGTCCGAGACGCGGGTCTCGTTCGGGGCCGCCGCGAGCAGTTCGTCGTGAACGCGGTCGAGGCGCACCTGGCGCAGGTACGCCGCCGGTGACGTGCCGAGGTGTTCCTTCATCGACGTCTGCAGGGTGCGGGTGTGCATGCCCGACGCCTCGGCGATGTCGGCCGGGGTGAGCGGCTCGGCCGCGTGGGCGTGGATGTACTCGACCGCGTGCCGGACGCGGGCGGCCTCCTGTGTGCGCAGGCCGACGGGCACGTCGACGGCGCGCCACGGGAACAGGTCGAGCATGGCCCGGGCGAGGGTGAGCTGGGCCTCGAGTCGCACGAGCGGTGACGCCTGCTCGGCCACGACGGCCGCGGCGCTCGATCCGACGGCGGTCCGCCAGGCCGCGACCGCCTCGGGGCGAGGGGTGACCGCGTAGTCGAACACGACGCGCTGTGACGGTCCGCCGTGGCGTTCGGCGGCGGTCCGTTCGAGGAAGTCGCTGCCGACCTGCACCATGCCGTTCCTCCGCGGGGTCGACTCGAACGAGAAGGCCTCCTCGGCCGGCATGAGGAACGGCGTGGAGCCCTCGCTCGTGAACGTGTGGCCGCGCTGGTGCAGGGTGGTGCGTCCGCTGCGGTTCCACGCGACGATGTACTGCCCCGGGAAGGGGATCTCGCCCTGCATCGGTGCACTGAACGACGAGGTCTGCATGACGAGGCGTTCGTCGCCGGCGAGCACGTACGAGTACTCGAACGGGCTGCCTCCCGACTGGGACCGGAACCGTCGGCCCCGGTAGTGCGTCTCGAGGCGGCGGGTCGCCTCGCGGAGGTCGGTGCCGCCGTCCTGGACGCGCCGGTAGGTCGACCCGCCCCCGTCGTCGCCGCCGCCCGCGAGGTCGACGGGGTGCGCGGAGACCCCGCCGGTGGGTTCCGGTTCTCCGTCGGGCGCGCTGACGTAGAAGCTCGGCATGGGGTCCTCTCGATCCGTGGTCCTGCGGCGCCGCCGTGGGCGGCACACGATGGAGACGTGGCCCGAGGGCGAAACGTCACGAATTCGTCGGACTCTCCCGGTCTTCGGTGCCGCGGGACGCGGGGACGGGGCTCGAGGTACCCCCAGAGGACGGGTCGGCGACCGGCGGGCGGGCCGGGCCGGCGGGGTGGGGCCGGCCGGGTCGGCCGAGCGCGCC
>NZ_JACYNS010000072.1:0-13276 GCF_014839405.1 Frigoribacterium sp. CFBP 13605
GCCGCCACTCGACTCCCCGTCCACGGTCGCCCTCACCCTCGGCGGACGGCGCGGCGTCGCGTCGGCCAGAAGGCCAGCACGACGGCGGCACCGACGACGGCGACCGCGAGCCCGCGGGCCGGCGGGGTCGACATCGTCGTCAGGACGAAGCCGAGGCCCGGGGCCGAGGCGACGACGATCCGGGCGTCGCGCACGACGTAGGGATCGCGGTCGTCGGTGTCGTTGGCGTCGCCCCGCAGCACGAGGGAGCGCGCGGCGGCGTCGCCGGGCACGGCGGTCGTCGAGACGACCCGGTGGGTCACGGGGACGTCGAAGCCGGGTCGGGGCACCGTGACCACGTCGCCGGGCCGCACGTCGGCCGCCGCGATCGCCCGGGTGACGACGGCGCCGCCCGCGGGCACGGTGGGACTCATCGAGCCGGTCAGGACGACCACGAGCGAGAGGCCGAGGACCGTCGAGACGGCGAGCCAGAGGAGGCAGACCGCGCCGACGAGGCCGACCACCGACAGCAGGAGCGTGCTGACGACGTCGACCGGTCGGCGGCGCGGGCGCCGGCGACGGCGCTCACGGCGATCCGCCCGGCGCGGCTCGACCTCGGGGCCCCGACGTTCCGCCCGGGGCCGGGTCACGGTGTCGACCACCGGTCGGCCCGTCACTCGACGCTGGTCGAGGCGAACTCCCACGCCGGGGCGGCGGTTCGGCCCTGGAGCGTCGAGCT
This sequence comes from Frigoribacterium sp. CFBP 13605, assembly GCF_014839405.1. Taxonomy (NCBI): domain Bacteria; kingdom Bacillati; phylum Actinomycetota; class Actinomycetes; order Micrococcales; family Microbacteriaceae; genus Frigoribacterium; species Frigoribacterium sp. CFBP 13605. Next base: position 719 of record NZ_JACYNS010000072.1, read on the forward strand.
CGCCGACGTGGCGGCACTCGCCGGCAGGGTCACCTCGAAGCAGTAGAACTGCGTGGTGCCGGACGCGGCGGCGAGTCGTTGGGTGGCCGTGGCGCCCGTCGACGAGAGCGAACCCGTGGCGATGGTCGTCGGCGCGGTGAATGCGGCGGCGGTGCAGGTCGGCGCGGCACCCCCGGCCGTGACCTCGACGGTCGCGACGCGGACGGTCAGGGCGCTGAAGAGCGCTCCCCCGGCATCGGCCACGGTCACGCCGGTGGCGGGCACCGCGGCCCGGACCTGCACGTCGGCGGGGACGCTCGTCGTGGCCGTCGTCCGCAGGGCCACGCCCGAGTAGACGCTCTCGCCCGGGCTGAGGGTCTGCGCGCCCGGCGTGAAGACCGTGCCGCGACCCGGTGCGGTCTCGTAGTCGGAGAAGCCCGCCGTGTAGGGCGAGGTGACGCTCTGCTGCACCTCGAACGTGCCGGTGCCGATGCCGGGGCCGCCCGTGCCGTCCCCGGCGTAGACCCACTCGCTGTCGGTCCAGGCCGCGACGGTGTAGCCGAGTCCGCCGACGACGAGCGCACCGCCTGCGGCGAGCGCCGCGACCTTGCGGAGGCGACGAGGCCTCGGCGCCGACCGGTCGAGCGCCTCGACGTCGTCGCGCGGGACCTCGTCGCGAGGGGTGTCGGAGGCAGAGCGGTGCTGCGACATGGTGGTGCTCCTGATCCGCGTCGCCTGGTGGGGGCGGCGCTCGGGGTGGTGCGATGGACGCCCGTGGTGAGCGGGCGGCGGGCCGGGATGCGGCGGCGGCGCGGGGTGGTGGGGCCCGGCCGGTGAGGCGTGCTCACGTGTGTTGGGGACGAGTACACCACCCCCGCGCGGGGGCGACAACCCACCCGTTCGGGGGTCGTGGCCGGGGTGCCCTGCCCGGCGGCCGGATCAGCGGGCGCCGAGCACCGGGGCTCGGTCGGCGTAACCGGCCGTCGTGGCGCGCGCGACGGCGGTCGGGAGCGCCGCGAGCAGCGCGTCGACGTCGGCCTCGGTGCTCGTGTGGCCGATCGTCATGCGGAGCGCACCGCGGGCCGCGTCCGCCGGCAGGCCCATGCCGAGCAGCACGTGCGACGGTTCGGGGATGCCCGCCTGGCAGGCCGATCCGGTCGAGACGCTGACCCCGGCGGCGTCGAGCAGGAACAGCAACGAGTCGCCCTCGCACCCGTCGAAGGTGAAGTGGGCGTTGCCGGGCAGCCGGTCGACGGGGTCGCCCCGCAGCACGGCCCCGGGCACCGACGCCAGCACCCCGGCGATCAGCCGGTCCCGCAGCGGCTCGTAGGCCCCGTGCGGCTGCTCGGCCGCCACGGCGAAGGCGACCGCGGCCGGGGCGTCCTGCGTTCCCGAGCGCACCTGTCGCTGCTGTCCGCCCCCGTGGATCAGGGGGACGACGGTCGCCGACCGCGACAGCACGAGCGCACCGATGCCGATGGGCCCGCCGATCTTGTGGGCGCTGACGCTGAGCGCCGCGAGCCCGGAGGCCGCGAAGTCGATCGGCACCTGCCCGTAGGCCGCGACGGCGTCCGAGTGCACCGGCACCCCGTGGGCGGCGGCGAGCGCCACGACCTCGTCGACGGGCTGCATCGTGCCGACCTCGTTGTTGGCCCAGAGCAGGCTGACCAGGGCGACGTCGTCGTGCTCGTCGAGGGCCGCGGCGAGGGCGTCGACGCGCAGCCGGCCCTGCTCGTCGAGCGGCAGCCAGGTGACGACGGCGCCCTCGTACCGTTCGAGCCACTCGACGGTGTCGACGGTGGCGTGGTGCTCGCCGGCGGGGACGAGGAGGCGCGGCCGCGGTCGGTCGGACTGCCTCGCCCACCACAGTCCCTTGATCGCGAGGTTGACCGCCTCGGTGCCGCCCGAGGTGAAGACGATCTCGATCGGGTCGCAGCCGAGGGTCGCGGCCACGCGCTCGCGGGCCTCTTCGAGGACGCGCTTGGCGTTCTGGCCGGCCGAGTGGATGGACGACGGGTTGCCGACCGTGCCGAGCGCCTCGGCGTAGGCGGCGATCGCCGCCGGGTGCATCGGCGTGGTGGCCGCGTGGTCGAGGTAGACGCTCATGTTCGGGTCCTCAGGCTGGGTGGGGCGGTGACGCTCGATGATTTCGGGGCCGACACGCGCCTCCTCTACTGTAAACGCGTGACCGACCCCGACCCCCTGCGCGATCTCGGCATCCGTTCCGGCCCCGACGGGCCGACGCTGCGCGTCTGGTCGGCGTCGGCGTCCCGGGTCGACGTCGTGATCGACGACGCCCCGCACGACCGTGTCGTCCCGATGGTCCGCGACGAACACGACGTGTGGAGCGCCACCGACGGCGCCCTCACCCCCGGGCGCCGGTACTGGCTGCGGGCGGACGGCCCCACCGGGGGCGGCAACGCCTTCGATCCCTCGCTCGAGCTGCTCGACCCCTACGCGCGCGGGCTCGGTCGCACCGGACGTGGCACCTGGCAGTCGGCCGTCGTCGACGAGTCGTTCGACTGGGGCGGGGTGTCCAAGCCCCGCACGCCGCTCGACCGGGTGGTGGTCTACGAGGCGCACGTCCGCGGCCTCACCCGCCTGGCCCCCTTCGTGCCCGAAGAACTGCGCGGCAGCTACGCCGGCCTCGCGGCCGAGTCGACCATCGCCTACCTGACCGGCCTCGGCGTGACGGCGGTGCAGCTGTTGCCCGTGCACCAACACGTCGACGAGCAGCGCCTCGTCGCGCAGGGCATCGAGAACTACTGGGGCTACAACACCCTCGGCTACTTCGCCCCGCACGCCGCCTACGCCAGCCGCGACGCGCAGCTGGCCGGCGCCTCGGCGATCCTCCGCGAGTTCAAGGGCATGGTGCGCCTGCTGCACGAGGCCGGCATCGAGGTCTACCTCGACGTGGTCTACAACCACACGGCCGAAGAGGGCGAGGTCGGCGGCCCGGTCACGAGCCTGCGCGGTCTCGACGGCTCCGGCTACTACCGACACGACGCCGAGGGTCGGCCGGTCGACGTGACGGGGTGCGGCAACTCGCTCGACACGAGCACGCCGGCCGCCTCGCGGCTCGTCCTCGACTCCCTGCGGTACTGGGCCGACGAGGTGCAGATCGACGGCTTCCGCTTCGACCTCGCCGCCACCCTCGGACGCGGTGCGGACCACGTCTTCGACCCCGATCACCCGCTGCTGAGCGCGATCGTGGACGATCCGGCGCTCGAGGGCGTCAAGATGATCGCCGAGCCGTGGGACGTCGGCATGGGCGGCTGGCAGACCGGCGCCTTCCCCGACGGCTGGATCGAGTGGAACGACCGGTTCCGCAACCGGGCCCGCGACTTCTGGCTGACCGACATCGCCGCCGCCCGGTCGCAGGGCGCACCCCCGTCCGGGCTCGGCAGCTTCGCGTCGAAGCTCAGCGGGTCCAGCAACATCTACGCCCACGAGCGCGGTCCGCTGTCGGGCGTGAACTTCGTCACGGCGCACGACGGCTTCACCCTGCTCGACCTCGTGTCGTACGACGGCAAGCACAACCTCAGCAACGGCGAGGACAACCGCGACGGCACCGACGACAACCGCTCGTTCAACCACGGCGTCGAGGGCGACAGCGTCAACCCGTGGATCTCGGACGCCCGCCGCCGCTCGATGCGCAACCTGCTCGCCACCCTCTTCGTGTCGGCCGGCATCCCCATGCTGACCGCCGGCGACGAGCGCGGCCGCACCCAGCACGGCAACAACAACGCCTACTGCACCGACAGCGAGCTCACCTGGGTCGACTGGTCCGACGAACCCTGGCACCGGGACCTGCGCGACGACGTCGCCACGCTCTCCCGGCTGCGAGCCGAGAACCCCGCCCTGCGCCCGTCGCGGTTCGGCCTCGACGGCGCCTGCACGCTCAGCGCCAACGAGATGTCGTGGCACTCGGCCCCGGGCGACGAGATGCGTCCCGAGGAGTGGAACGACCCCGCCGTCCGCACGATGCAGTACCTCGCGACCTCGACGCCCGAGCACGAGGCGCCCAACACGGTCCTCGTCGTGGTGCACGGGGCCGAGACCGCCGTCTCGGTGACGCTCCCCCGACACGACGGGGTGACGGCGTACGAGGCCCTGTGGTCGAGCGACGACCGCAGCCTGCCGCAGGCGACGGCCCCCGGTGACGACCTGCTCGTCTCGGGGCCGACCGTGGTGGTGTTCCGCGCCACGACGACCGAGGCCGCCTCGTGACCGGCAAGGCGTCCGGAGGGGCGCGCGGCCCCGCCACGCCGGCCACCGTCGCGCTCACCACGGCCGGCATCCCCTTCACGGCCCACACCTACGAACACCACGACACGGCGACGAACTTCGGCGAGGAGGCCGCCGCCGAGCTCGGCCTCTCGGCGGAACGCGTCTTCAAGACCCTCCTGGTCGACGCCGAGGGCACCCTCGTGGTGGGCGTCGTCCCCGTCTCGGGTCGCCTCGACCTCAAGGCGCTCGCGGCCGCCGTCGGGGCCAAGAAGGCCTCGCTGGCCGACCCCGCCCTGGTCGAACGCCGCACGGGCTACGTCGTGGGCGGCATCAGCCCCCTCGGGCAGCGGACCGCCGCGACGACCGTGGTCGACGCGAGCGCCGCCTCCTTCGCCTCGGTCTTCGTCAGCGGCGGGAGGCGCGGGTTCGACATCGAGATCGCACCCGACGACCTCGTGCGCGCCACCGGCGGCTCCTACGCGGCGATCCGTCGCGACTGACCCGCGCCGCGCCTCCTCGGATCTGCGGCCACGCCGCCACGCCGCCACGCCGCCACGCCGCCACGCCGCCACGAAGTAAACAATCCGCCACGCGAAAACGTGGCGGGATGTCGACCTCGTGGCGGGATGGCCGAATGCGGCACGGGCGACGCGGGCTAGGGTCGGGCGCATGACCGGCAGCCCGGCCCGGGTCGAGGGCACGCTCACCTCGTGGGACGACGACCGCGGCTTCGGGTTCCTCACCCCGGCCTCGGGACGCGGCCGGGCGTTCGTCCACATCACGGCGTTCAGCCGCGGCACCGCCCGACCCCGGGTCGGTGACGCCTACTCGTACGAGGTCGACCGCCACGGCGACCGGGGGCCGGCCGCCGTGCGGGTGTCCTCCGTCGGATCGAGCTGGACGGCGCCCCGGGGACGAGCCCCGCGCCCGACACGGGCCGGCCGGGTCGCGCTCGTCGTCGGGCTGCTGCTCGTCGTGGCCGTCGCGGTCGTGGTGGGTGTCGTCGCCTCCACCGGGCCGTCCGCCCGGATCGACGGGGCCCTCCCCTGGCTCGTCGCCACAGCCGTCGCCCTCGGCCTGGTGACGGCGGCGGTCTACGCGGTCGACAAGTCCGCCGCCCGTCGAGGACGTCGCCGCGTGCCCGAACGCGTCCTGCTGCTGCTCGGCCTGCTCGGCGGCTGGCCCGGGGCCCTCGCCACCCAACAGCTGCTGCGGCACAAGACGAGCAAGCGGTCGTTCCAGGTCGCCTTCTGGGGCACGGTCGCCGTGAACGTGGCGGTCGTCACCGCGGCCTCCGCGCTCGTCGGCTAGCGTCCGGGCCTCAGACCAGCTGCTTCTCGCGGGCGAAGTGGCACGCGGCCGTGTGGTCGGCCCCGTCGCGTCCGTGCGGCAGCATCGCGGGGACCTCGTCCTCGCAGCGCGACCGCTGGGCCTCGGGCAGCATCGCGTAGAGCGGGCAGCGGCTGCGGAACCGGCAGCCGGTCTGCTTGACGGTCGGCGTGGGCGGGTCGCCCGGCAGCACGATGTGCTCGCGTGCCCGCTCCTTGACGGGGTCGGGCACCGGCACGGCCGACAGCAGCGCCTGCGTGTACGGGTGCAGCGGGTGCTCGAACACCTCGTCGACCGGGCCCGTCTCGACGGTGCGGCCGAGGTACATCACCGTGACGCGGTCGGCCACGTGACGGATGACCGAGAGGTCGTGCGACACGAAGAGGTACGACAGGTCGAGCTTCGCCTTGAGCTCGGCCAGCAGGTTCAGCACGCCGGCCTGGATCGACACGTCCAGCGCCGACACCGGCTCGTCGAGCACGATGAGCTTCGGGTCGGCGGCGAGCGCCCGCGCGATCGAGATGCGCTGCCGCTGGCCACCCGAGAACTCGTGGGGGTAGCGCGTCGCGGCGGCGGGCTCGAGCCCGACGAGGCGCATCAGCTCGGGCACCCGACGCGACACCTCGTCGCGGGGTCGACCGATCGCGAGCAACGGCTCGGCGATGATGTCGCTGACCGGCTGCCTCGGGTCGAGGCTCGCCATCGGGTCCTGGAAGACCATGGACACGGCACCGCGCAGCCTCTTCACCGTCGACCCGTCGAGCTTGCGGTCGAGGGCCGTGCCGAGCAGCTCGATGGTGCCGGCCTCGGGCACCCGGAGGTCCATGATCTCGTGCAGCGTCGTGCTCTTGCCCGAGCCGGACTCGCCGACCAGGCCGAGGGTCTCGCCCTCGCGGACGTCGAGGTCGACCCCGTCGACCGCCCAGACGCTGCCCACGCGTCGCTTGAAGACCGACCCCTTGGTGAGCGGGAACGTCTTGACGAGCCCGTCGACGTGCAGCACCCGGTCCCGCTCCGCCCGCGGGACGGCAGCCAGGCCCGAGGTCGGCACGGGCGGCAGGTCGTAGACGTCCTCGGGGTCGGTGCCCTCCCCCACCAGCTGGTCGGCGTGCAGGCAGGCCGCGCGGTGACCCGTCTCGACCGCCGGAGCCTGCTCGAGCGCGGGTTCGTCGACCCGGCACTCGGCCGTCGCCAGGGGGCACCGCGCCGCGAACGGGCAGCCCGGCGCCAGCGACAGCAGCGACGGCGGCGTGCCGGGGATCGGCACGAGCGGCTGGTCCGACCGCTGGTCGAGGCGCGGCAGCGCACCGATGAGACCCACGGTGTAGGGCATGCGCGGGTGGGCGAAGAGGTCGTCGGCCGTCGCCGTCTCGACGACGCGGCCGGCGTACATCACGGCGATGCGGTCGGCGAACCCGGCGATGACGCCGAGGTCGTGGCTGACGAACAGCAGCGCGGCCCCGGTCTCGCGCTGCGCCGTGCGCAGCACCGAGATGACCTGCGCCTGGATCGTCACGTCGAGGGCCGTGGTCGGCTCGTCGGCGAGGATGACGTCGGGGTCGTTGGCGATCGCCATGGCGATCATCGCGCGCTGCCGCATGCCACCCGAGAACTCGTGCGGGAACGAGTCGACGCGTCGCTCCGGCTCGGGGATGCCCACGAGCCCCAGCAGCTCGATCGCCCGCTCACGAGCCTGCTTCTTCGTGCCGCCGCGGTGGATCAGGACGGTCTCGGCGATCTGCTGACCGACCGTGTACACCGGGGTGAACGCCGAGAGCGGGTCCTGGAAGACCATCGCGATCCGTTTGCCGCGGATCGCCGACATCGCCTTGTCGCCGCGGCCGAGCAGTTCTTCGCCGTCGAGCGTGATCGACCCCGTCACCTTGGCCGTGGCGGGCAGCAGGCCGAGCACGGCCAGGCTCGTGACCGACTTGCCCGAGCCCGACTCGCCCACGATGCCGAGCACCTCGCCGCGGCGCAGCGTCAGGTCGACGCCGCGGACGGCGCGCACGTCGCCGTCCGGGGTCGGGAAGGTCACGGTGAGGTCGTGCACCTCGAGCACCGGAGCCGAGGAGGCGCGGGTGCGGTCGACCGGTTCGGTGAGCGTCATGCGCGCTCCCCCTTCTCGTCGTTCGTGCGGGTCGGCGCCGGCGAGCCGACGTCGGCCCCGGGGGCGGGGCTCGCGGCCTCGGAGACGCCGCCGGTGCGCCCGAGCGGCACCGCGCCTCCTCGGCTCTCGGCCGTCCGCCCGCGCGTGGGACGGCGACGACCGGTGCGCCCGGCCGTCGAGGTCGGGTCGAGCGCGTCCCGCAGCCCGTCACCCAGCAGGTTGCTGGCGAGGGCGAAGACGATCAGCGCACCGGCCGCGAAGAAGAACAGCCACGGCTTGGTGGTCGCCGCGCTCTGGTTCTGGGCGATCAGCGTGCCGAGCGAGACGTCGGGCGGCTGCACGCCGAAGCCGAAGTACGACAGCCCGGACTCGGTGAGCACCGCGGCCCCGATGGCGATGGTGGCGTCGATCACGAGGAACGAGGCCACGTTCGGCAGGATGTGCCGCACGATGATGGTGAAGTGGCCGATGCCCATGTACCGGGCGGCCCGGATGAACTCGCGCTCCTTGATGCTGAGGGTGAGCGAGCGCACCACGCGGGCCGTGATCATCCAGCCGAACAGGGCGAGCAGGGCCACCAGGATCAACCAGCCGTACTGCTTGAGGCGCGGCGAGAGGATCGCGATGATCAGGAACGACGGCAGCACGAGCAGCAGGTCGACGAAGACCATCACGGCCCGGTCGATCCAGCCGCCGAAGTAGCCGGCCATCGCGCCGAGCATGCCCGCGATCACCGTCGAGAACAGGGCGACCAGCAGGCCGATCAGCAGCGACTTCTGCAGGCCGCGCGCGGTCTGTGCGAAGACGTCCTGGCCGATGTTGTTCGTGCCGAACCAGTGCGCCCCGGTCGGCGGCGACGACAGGGCCGTGTAGTCGATGTAGTTGTAGGCGTACGGCGAGACGAGCGGGCCGACGAAGGCGAAGACGAAGAGCAGCACGATCGTCACGAGCCCGACGGTGGCCCCGCGGTTGGCGAACAGGCGACGGAAGGTCAGCGCGAAGCGGTTCGTCGACGTGGCGGCGACCTCTTCTCGCGACTCGGGCACGACGGCGTCGGACGGCCCCTCGAGCAGGTCGGGTGTGAACCGGGTCATGGGGCGGCCCTACTTCTGCGCTCGGACGCGCGGGTCGAGCACCGCGTTGAGCACGTCCGACACGAAGCCGGCGAGCAGCACGACGACGGCGCTGTAGAGGGTGTAGGTGACGACGACGTTGATGTCGTTGGCCTGGACGGCGTCGATGAACCAGGCGCCGAGGCCGTTCCAGGCGAAGATCTTCTCGGTGAAGGTCGCACCGGTCAGCACCCCGAGGAACGCGAAGGCGAACAGCGTCGTCATCGGGATGAGCGCGGTGCGCAGCCCGTGCTTGAAGATCGCCGGCCGACGTCGCAGGCCCTTGGCCCGGGCGGTGCGGATGTAGTCGGCCTGCAGCACGTCGAGCATCGTCGCCCGTTGGTACCGGCTGTAGACGGCGATCAGGCCGACGCCGATCGAGATGGTGGGCAGCAGCAGGTGGGCGATGCGGTCCCAGGCGATCGTGCCGAGCCCGCCGGTCAGGTTGGGCGTCGCCTCGCCCGTGAAGGTGATCAGCTGGTACCCCAGGACGTCGTTGAGCTTCGTCGCCCCGATCTTGAGCAGCACCGCCGTGAGGAACACCGGCGTCGAGATCAGGACGAACGACAGCACCGACGACACGCGGTCCGAGAACGCGTACTGCCGGATGGCGTTCCAGGTGCCGACCACGACGGCCAGCACGATGCCGAGGATCGATCCCACCAGCAGGAGGCGCAGGCTGACGCCCAGCCTCGGCCCGAACTCCTGCGCCACCGGCTTGTCCTGGATGGTCTGCCCGAGGTCGCCCGTGAGGGCGCCGCCGACCCAGTGCACGTAGCGCTCGCCGAGAGGGTCCTTGTCGTTGACCCCGATCGAGCTGAGCTTCGCGTCGACGATCTCGGTGGACGGACGCGGGTTGCGGTCGGCGTAGACGGAGCGCGGGTTGAGGGTCGCCGAGGCGAGGAAGTAGGTGAGCGACGTCGCGATGAAGACCAGGGCGACGTAGTACACCAGCCGGCGGGCGAGGAATCGAGCCATGGCAGATCACACTAGACGTACCCCGCGGCCCGACCAGCTGGCCAGGTTTCGAGCGTGTAACAAATTCACATGAAAGTTTGCGTGGATTCAAGGCGTCCGTACATTTGGGCACACGCGGTCAGCTCTCGGGAGGTGTCGCGACGCGTGCCCGCACGAGTCGACGACGATGCAGCATCTCGTCTGATCAGCACTTTTCACCACCCTTCAGTTCGGAGTGCCATGAAGATCACGAAGAAGCTCGGCCTCGCGGCCGGCCTCGTCAGCATCGCTCTCGTCGTCACGGCGTGCAGCGGTGGCGGCGGCAACGACGGCGACGGAGCCGCGAAGAACGGCCAGTTGTCCCCCGACGGCGACATCAACGCCACGGCGGCGGCCGACGTCGAGCAGGGCGGGACGCTGACCCTGCCGCTCAGCCAGCTGCCCTCGCAGTGGAACTACGGCCAGCTCGACGGCGCCCTGGCCGACGCCTCGCTGATCGAGAGCGCCGTGCTGCCCCAGCCGTTCCGCATCGACGAGAAGGGCGTCGCGCAGATCGACGAGAACCTCGTCACGAGTGCCGAGGCCACCAGCGAGGACCCGCTGGTCGTGACCTACGACATCAACCCCGACGCGGTGTGGAACGACGGCACCCCGATCACGGTCGCCGACTTCCAGGCCTGGAAGACCGCACTCGATGGTTCGAACCCCGAGTACCTCGTCGGCAGCACCCTCGGCCCCGACCGCATGGCCTCCGTCGAGGCGGGCTCGAGCGACAAGCAGGTCGTCGTGACCTACGCCGAGCCGTTCTCGGACTGGAAGAGCATGTTCGCCCCGCTCTACCCCGCGAGCCTTTACAACGACCCGAACGCCTTCAACACGGCCTACGTCGACACCCTGCCCGTCTCGGGCGGCCCCTACGAGGTCGAGAAGATCGACACGACCGCCCAGACGGTCACGATCGTGCCCAACGAGACCTGGTGGGGCGACGCCCCGAAGCTGGACTCGGTGGTCTTCCGCGCCCTCGACAGCGACGCCGACGTCGACGCCTACCTGAACGGTGAGATCGACTTCGTCACGGGCAACTCGTCGGAGCGCTACGACCGCCTGAAGGACGCGAAGGACACCGACATCCGGGCGGCACCGTCGGCTCGCTACACGCACGTCGACTTCAGCACCAAGGGCGTGCTCGCCGACGAGAAGATCCGTCAGGCGATCCAGCACGCGGTCGACCGCGAGGCGCTCGGCAAGGTCATCACGGGCACCCTGCCCTACGAGCTGACCACGCTGAACAACCACCTGTTCCTCAGCACCGACGGCGCCTACCAGGACAACGCGAAGGAGACCGGGAACTACGACGTCGACGAGGCGAAGAAGATCCTGGCCGACGACGGGTGGGAGCTGAACGGCGACGTGCTCGAGAAGGACGGGAAGCAGCTCGAGATCGCCGTGACGATCCCGTCCGGCACGCCCATCTCGCAGCAGCTGTCCGAGGTCATGCAGAGCCAGCTCGCCGCGGTCGGCATCAAGCTGACGATCAACGCCGTCAGCGTCGACTCGTTCTTCGAGGACAACGTCACCCCGGGCAACTACGACATGACGATCTTCGTCTGGGCCGGTACCGGCTACCAGGCGTCCGGCGTCAGCATCTACAACTCGGACGAGCAGGGCCAGAACTACGGTCGCGTCTCGAGCCCCGAGATCGACGACCTGCTCAGCCAGGCCGTCGCCGAGGGCGATCCCGAGAAGGCCGCCGACCTGTACAACCAGGCCGACGAGAAGATCTGGGAGATCGGGCACTCGATGCCGATCATCCAGGCGCCGTACATCTCGTTCCAGAGCCCCGAGCTCGCGAACTTCGGCGCCCGCGCCGGTGCCAGCGACGTGGACTGGACGGTCGTCGGCTTCACGAAGTAGGCGCCTCCCCCGGGCCCGTCCGGCCCCCGCTCAGCGCGGGGCCGGGCGGGCCTTCCGCGTCCCCGCCCGCCGTCGCTGCGCCTCCACCAGGCCGGCGGCCACCGAGTAGCCCGCGTAGCCGAGCAGAGCGATCGCCAGCAGCGGCACGATCCACGACCGGGCGTCGCCGTTCACGACCTGGTTGACGAAGCCGAGCCACGGCACCGAGTACCACAGCGTGCCGCGGACCTGTTCGGGCAGCACGAGCGCCTCGTCGGGTTCGGAGTTGTTGTCGCCCTGGGTGACGAACGCCGTGCCGCCGTCCGACGACGACACGATCTCGGTCACCCGGTGGCTGATCACCTCGGGGCGGCCGCTCTCGATCTGGTAGGTCACGACGTCACCGATCCGGATCTCGTCGGTCGGGGTCGGCTTCACCACGATCAGCGTGCCCGGGGGCAGCCGCGGCTCCATCGAACTGGTCAACACGGTCAGGGGCGTCGCCCCCGCGACCTTCGGCACGACGACCAACACGGTCGCGAGGCCGAGCACGAGCACGAACAGCCCCGCACTGAGGCCGAGGCCGAGAGCGTGCACCAGCCCCTTTTCGCGCACAGCGGCGCGGCGGCCGCTCACGGCGGCGCGGCGGCCGCTCACGGCTGCTCCCCCGAGGGGTCGACCTCGTCCGGGCGACGGCGCCCGACCGCCACGAACGCGCCCGACAGCACCGCGATCGCCGCGATCAGCAGCGGCAGCCAGCTGCCCCGCAAGGGCTCCGGCACGAAGTCGTCGAGCACGTCCAGGGAGTGGACGGGCAGCTCGGTGTCCGCGCCCGACCCGTCGGCGGCCCCGCGCGAGGCGCCGTCGCCGACGGAGGGCGCCGTCTCGTCGGCCGCACCGGCCGAGGAGGCGCGGGTCGCCAGCGCCTCGATCGTCGCGCTCGAGGCA
>NZ_JACYNS010000073.1:0-13089 GCF_014839405.1 Frigoribacterium sp. CFBP 13605
AGGCGCTCGGGCTCGGCGACGCCGTGGCGGTCGAGGAGGCGCCGGTCCCGCCCGCCCCCGTGGCCGACGTGCAGGCGGCGAGCACGACGCTGCCCGCCCCGAGCCCGATCAGGCCCAGCACGCTGCGGCGCGAGACGAGCGTCCGCAGGTCGAAGGCGACGCCCTGGTCGACGACCTCGTCGTCGACGCGGTCGAGCAGTCGGCCCTCGTAGGCAGGGCCCTCGGGCGTGCGGTCGGGTTCGGGGATGCGGGTCGGGCGGGGGTCGCTCATGGTCACGCTCTCGGCTCGGGGCTGGTCGCCTCGGATGGGATCACCGTCATCCTGGAGCCCGTCCCGATGCGCCGGCCCTGCGCCTCCGATGAAGCGCCCATGAAGGAGGCGCGGTGCGAAGGGGGCTCGCACCGCGCCTCCTTGCGTCGGCCGCACCTGCGGCCCGCCCGGGCACGAGAGAGGGGCACGGCCGCGGAAGAGTCCGTAGCCGTGCCCCAGATGCCGATGTTGTCGCATGAGCTTCACGGGCAGGGATGCAAGCAACACCGGCCAATGAAGACGCAAGAAAACGCCTTCGACCCGTGTGACAGTACGCGTCCGTCGGCGATCGTGTTCCCAGCTCGACGCGGGTCAGGCCGAGTTCTTGCCGCCGGCCGAACGGGACATGCCGCCCGCCTCGCCTCGAGGGGCCTCGTGTCGGCGTTCCGCCTCGGCCTGGGCACGGACCCCGGCCCCGGGGTCGGTGGCGTCGAGGCGGGCGGCGATCGCCCGGTCACGTCGTCCGCGCCGGACGACGCCGACGGCGGCCACGACGCCGACGGCGACGATCAGGCCGACGACGACGACGGTGCTGACCTCCACGACGCTCACGGCGTCGGCACCCCGGACGAGACGACGACGATCACGGCGATGATGGAGCCGAGAACGGTCAGCCCGAGGTAGAGCCAGAGCGGAGCGGCGCTGCCACCGACCCGGCGGCGCACGACGACGCTGCGGCCGATCAGGTAGACGAGCGGGCCGAGCAGGGCCCACGCCCAGGAGAAGGGTCGCTCCAGTCCGCGGGAGCGCAGCGTACGGTGGTCGAGCCAGGCGAGCAACACGATGCCGATCCAGAGCACGAACGAGGCGATCTGCACGACGCCCAGGTCACCGGCGTCGACGCCCGTCCGGCCCGGGACGGCCAGTTCGAGGGCGCGCCGCATGGTCACCACCACGAGGCCCATCGCGATGATCGGCGAGAGGGCGATCGCGGTGACGAACGGCGTCGCCGTGAGGGCGATCCGTGGTTCGACCGAGGTCGCCCCCGCGCCGGTGTCGCCCTGGCCGAGGCCTCGGTGGTCGGTCACGATGTCCCCCTCGTTCCCGGAGGGGAGTGCCCCGTCCGTCGTCCGTCCGGACGTCTGCGTGCCGGACCTGCTCTCGACCCTACGACACCGACCGGTACGACCGACTCCCGCTGTGGACGGAGTGGGGGCCACCGGGGGATAACCCCCGCGCGGGTCCGTGGGTGCACGTGATGTTCCGGTACCGGGCCCCGCGGCGAGGATCGTAGACATGAACGACACGACCTCCGCGACCATCGCGACCCGCGCCTCCTCGTCCCCCACCACCCTCCGCCGCGGCGCCCTCGCGGCCGGTCTCGGCGTCGCCGCGCTCGCCGTCGTCACGCTCACGGGGTGCTCGGGGACCGTCGACGCGGCGAAGAGCGCACTTGGCGCGGAGCAGGTGCAGCAGCGCCACTTCGACACCGCCGCCGACGCCCCGAGCACGGCCGACTCGACCGACGTCGCCTGGTTCCTGCCGGCCTGGGTGCCGAGCGACGCCCGCGACGTCGACGTGCGCCTCGACACGCAGGAGCCCGGCTACGAACTCTCGTTCACCTCCGAGACCGGCCCCGACCTCGCCGCCTGCACCCCCGTCGACGGCGACCTCGGCGGCCCGGCCCTCGACCCCGCGACGCTGCCCGAGCCGTTGCCGACCTCGGGTCTCGTCAGCTGTGGCGACGGCCGCGTCGTCGCCGAGGTCGACGGGCGTTGGGCCAGCTGGACCACCGTCGACGCGGTGCCCGGCGACGACGTCAACTCGACGCTGCGCCACTGACCTCACCACCGACCACGACCCGCACAGGAAGATCACGATGACCCCCACTCCCCAGCCCCAGCCCGTCCCGTCTCCCCGTACGGACGACCCGACCCGAGGAGGCGCGGTCCCCGTCGCCCGCGTCCGGAACGTCACGAAGTCCTTCGGCCAGGGCGACGGCCGCGTCGACGCGCTGCGCGACGTCTCGCTCGACCTGCCGGCCGGCCGGTTCACGGCCGTCATGGGCCCGAGCGGCTCGGGCAAGTCGACCCTGATGCACATCACCGCCGGCCTCGACTCGGCCACCTCGGGCCGGGTGCTGCTCGGCGACACCGACATCACCGGCCTCGACGACACCGAGCTGACGCTGCTGCGTCGTCGCCGCATCGGCTTCGTCTTCCAGGCGTTCAACCTCGTGCCCACCCTCGACGTGTCGGCCAACATCGAGTTGCCGTTCCGTCTCGACGGGCGTCGGGCCACGGCCGACGAGCGCGCCTGGATCGACTGGCTCGTCGCCACGCTCGGCCTCGGGGCCCGGCTGACCCACCGGCCCCACCAGCTGTCGGGCGGGCAGCAGCAGCGCGTCGCGATCGCCCGGGCCCTGGCGACCCGGCCCGACCTGATCTTCGCCGACGAGCCCACCGGCAACCTCGACTCGAAGGCCGGCCGCGACGTGCTCGACGTGCTGCGCACCGCGTCGACGGACCACGGCCAGAGCATCGCGATGGTCACCCACGACCCGGTCGCGGCCAGCTACGCCGACCGCGTGGTGTTCCTCGCCGACGGCCGCATCGTGCACGAGATCGACCGCAGCAGCGCGGCCGAGATCTCGGGCGTCATGCTCGACCTGGAGCGTGTCGCGTGAGCGCCCGCGACCAGCTGCTCGAGCACCGTCCGAGCATCCTCGTGGCCGCCCTCGGCACGACCTTCGGCGTCGGCCTGCTCGGCGTCACCCACGTGCTCGAGCAGATCGTCGCCTCCGACGCCGCGGTCGCCGCGAGCGGCACGGTCTCGACGATGCTCGGCTTCGTCGCCGCGGTCTTCGTCGGCCTCGCGCTCTACGTCGGGGCGATCGTCACGGCCAACACCTTCGCCACCGTGGTCGCCGGCCGGACGCCGACGATCGCCCTGATGCGCCTGCTCGGCTCGTCCGCACGGGACCAGCGTCGGGCCGTCGCCCGCGAGGGTCTCGTGGTCGGGGTCGCCGGGGCCGTGCTCGGGACGCTCGTGGGGCTCGCCGTCGTCGTCGTCGCCGTGCGGGTGCTCGTCGGTCGCGGACAGTTGCCCGACCTCGCGTACTCGTACTTCTCGGTGGGCGGTCTCGTCCCGGCGGTGGCCGTGGTGGCGACCACGGTCGCCGCGGCCTGGGTCGGCTCGCGTCGCGTGCTGCAGGTGACGCCGCTGCAGGCGACCGACGCCGCGCAGGACGCCCCCGTCGAGGGCCGGAGCCGTCGCATCGTGCGGACGGTCGTCGCCGCCCTCCTCGTCGTCGGCGGTGGTCTGCTGCTCGTCGTCGGGGTCGTGGTCGGGCTGGTCGACGCGATGGGCGTGCTGATCGCGTTCTTCGGTGGCGTGCTGTCGTTCACCGGGGTCGTCGTCGGAGCCCACGCGCTGATGCCCGCCGTGCTGAGCGCCGTCGGCCGGACCTTCGGCACGAGCCAGGTGGCCCGCCTCGCCGCCGAGAACGCGGTGCGTCAGCCCGAGCGCAGCACGCGCGCCACGATCGGCATCGTGATCGGCGTGACCCTGGTCACGACCCTGTCGGTCGCGCTCGAGACGCTGCGCAGCTTCATCTACTCGATCGAACAGGACCCGTCGTACGCCGCCGAGCTCGACCAGGTGTTCACCACGACGCTGCTGATCGTCGCCGCCCTCGTCGGCTTCTCGGCCGTGATCGCCGCCGTCGGCATGGTCAACGACATGTCGCTGAGCGTCATGCAACGGAGGCGCGAGCTGGGTCTGCTGCGCGCGATCGGCTCGACCGCGGGTCAGGTGCGCCGCATGATCCTGCTCGAGGCGACGCAGATGGCGCTGACGGCGATCGTCGTCGGGGTCGTCCTCGGCGTCGTCTACGGCTGGGCCGGAGCCCAGGCGCTGCTCGGTTCGGCGAACCAGGGCCTGCTGATCGCGCCGACGCTGCCCGTCCCGTTGCTGCTCGGCCTGGCCGTGACGGCCGCCGTGCTGGCCGGGGTCGCCGCCCTCGTCCCGGCCCGCCGTGCCACGTCGGTCACCCCGGTCGAGGCGCTCGCCGCGCGTTGACCGGTGCGGCGGCGCCCGGTGCGCCGCTCGCCGGCGGCCCGATGAACCCCGTTCACGACGATGAACCCCGAAAGATCGGGGTTCATCGTCGCAAACGGGGTTCATCGGCTGACCAGGGGCATCCGCCGGTCCACCGCCGACGAGCGGCCCCGGTCAGGCGTCCGTGGCGGGAGGCGCCGGACGGGGATGCCGGATCGTCGCCACCGTGCCGATGACGCAGACCACCGCCAGGGCGGTCAGTCCGACCAGGAGCAGGGCGCCGACGACGGACGTGCCTCCGTCCTGCACCACCCCGACCAGAGCCTGGACCGCGCAGACGAGCCAGAAGACCGCTCCGATGCCCCAGCCGACGGAGGACCCTCGAAACGTCGGCCGTTGCAGTCGGAGCCGACCTCTCGGCTGTTCCGCGTCCTCGTCCATGCTCGCTCCCTCGACGTCATCGGCACTTTCACCGTACGTCGAGTGCCGCGATCATTCAAGGAGGTGCGGCGACGGTCGAGCGTGCCGTCACGGTCTGGTGCGACGACCAGGTCCGGCCGGGGGGTAACCGCTCCTGCGCCTCCTACTCGTTCTCGTCCCGCGCCTTCGAGAAGAGCTCCTTCGTGCGGAGCAGCCTCAGGGAGGTGACGAGGACGAGCCCGCCGAGGATGTTGAAGAGCAACGTGTAGCCGAACCACCCCGCCCACTGGGCGTAGCTGACGTCGCTGCCCGCCTGGATGGCCCCGAAGATGAGGAGCGAGTCGAGGATCGAGTGGAACAGCTGCAGACCGGCCAGGAGGAACGCCCCGGCGACGGCAGCCGCGATCTTCGCGGGTTCGGAGGTGGTTCCGTGCTGCATGCGGGTCATCAGCGTGATCGTGCTGCCACCCAGGACGGCCAGGATCACGGTCTGCAGGGAGAACGGAGCGTCCACGAAGTGGTGAGCCGACTCGTCGAGGGTCGTGTGCCATTCGGGGAAGGCCTGGACGACGAGCCACATGAAGATCCACCCGCCGGCGAGGTTGGCGACCAACGTGGCGCCCCAGAGCTTGAGGAGTTGCAGGAACGTGCCCTCCTTCGCCGCGAGTGCGGCGATCGGCAGGAGGAAGTTCTCGGTGAAGAGCTCCGAGTGCGCCAGGAGCAGGGCGAGGAACCCGATGCTGAACGCCAGGCCCGCGAGCAGGTGGCTGCCCGTCTCGGTCAGCACGGCGAGCATCGCCATGATCCCCAGGCCGACCTCGAGTCCTCCGAAGAAGCCCGTGATGAGCGTGGTGCGGAGCGTGCGGTGCAGGCGTTCGGCGCCTTCTTCCACCGTCGCGTCGAACGATTCGTCGAGTTCGTCCTCGAGGGGTTCGTCCGACTCGCCCAGTTCTCGCCGACGTCGTTCGCTCATCGCTCGTTCCTTTCGCGGGAACGAGTCTCGTCCTCGGGATGAACAGTAGAGACGAAGCGGACTCCGTGTGACGCCGCTCCTGGATCACCCGGGGTCAGGAGGCGCGGGCGGCCAGGCTCTCGAGGAGATCCCTCGTGCCCGGCGTCGTGCTCGGGGACGTCGACGCTGCCGCAACGCCCACCGCGCCCGCTGGTATCAAAGCGTTCGGCTTAAGTCCAGATCTGTCGGGCATCGCGGGCGCAGGCGCAGGCTGGGCCTGTCTTGAGGGTGGTTCAGGTCCTCAAGGCGTGCGCTGGCACCGGTCGGGTCCGGTGCGAGCTGCCGGCGACAGGGTCCCGTTCGGGTCGGGACCCTGTCGCCCTTCCTCGTCGGCGGTCTAGTGTCAGGTCTCGAGGAGAGCCGAGCGGACGCATCACCGATGTGGTCTCGTCACCATATGTGGCGTCGCGAAGACGGCCGGCGCAGTGCGCAGTGAGATCCGCACACCACCACAGCCCAGACCCTGCTGTCAGCACCGTCGGGCGTTCTCCGTCTCGGAGCAGCCATGGGATACATCGTCTACGACGGCGACGTCCTCGAGTTCAAGGTCGAGGACCGTCTCCTCGCCCACCTCCAGATCGTCATCGTGAACAAGTTCCGCCAGAACGAGTCGTTCATGTTCTCGTGGAAGGAACCGATCGAGACCGGCGACGGCCGGTCGACCGTCTGGCTCTCGCCCCAGATCAGCCTCCGGTTCAAGTTCGCAGGCAGCCGCACGGTCGAAATCAACCCCACCTGGCTCGCGGCGCTCTACGCCAGTGCGTCGTCAGGCCGGGGCCTCTACCCCGAAGCAGAGCCCGATCACGACCCGGCGACCCACCTGCCCGGCGCGGCCGGCACGCACGTCGACTGGGCCACCGACCGTCCTGAGCCGTCGAGGACGAGGGCGGCGAGACCGCCGAGTCGCGCCTAGCCCGCGGGGCGCCACGTCTGGCCTAGCCCGCGGGGCTCCACGTCTGGAGGGTGCGCTGGGACCGGCGCGACGCCGGTCACCAGGCGGTCGGGTCTCCGAGGTCCACGGGGGCAGGCTACGCCTCGATCGGAGCGCTGGCGACCGCCTACCGCGCACGCTATGGTCCGGGCACGACACAACGTGCCGGCCCGGTCTCCCGCCTCGTCCTGGGTGGCGGTCTGGCGGCGTCCGTCGTGGGCGTCGTCGTGCTCGTCGTCGCGTCGGCGAGGCCCGTGTCCTTCGGGTGGTTCGCGTACGCCCCCGTGTCGGACACGACCTTCACCGCTGACGGCGTGCACGTGTTCTCGACCGCGACTCTCGTGGGCGCGGTCGTCCTCGTCGTCGGCCTGCTCGGCCTGGCGGCATGGCTCGGCTACCGACGAGGTGCGCGCCGCCGGGGCTGACGCGGCGTCGTGAGGGTCGCTCGTCGGGCGGAACGCTGCTAGCTTCCCGGCATGACCTGGCCCGCCGTCCACATCTCGCGCGCGTTCGACCACGACGTCACCGCCGTCTCGAGCGTCGCCGGCGACCCGGAGAACCTCCCCGCGTGGGCGGCCGGTCTGAGCGCCGGCATCCGTCACGACGAGGGGCGGTGGTTCACGGACTCACCCATGGGGGTCGTCGAGGTCGCGTTCACCGGGCCGGTGGAGCTCGGCATCCTCGACCACGACGTGACCCTGCCGGACGGGACGGTCGTGAGCAACCCCTTCCGCGTCGTGGCCAACGACCAGGGGAGCGAAGCCGTCTTCACCCTCTTCCGCCGGGACGGGATGTCGGAAGCGGACGTCGAGTCCGATGCCCGCCTCGTGCGTGGTGACCTCGACCGGCTGGCGACGCTGCTCGACGAGCGTCTCCCGCGCGCCCGGTAGGGGATCGGCCGACGGGCGCACGGCTCGGAGGTCGTCCCGCGACGAGCGGGAGCTCGCGTCAGGCGTGCCAGCCCCGTCCCCGTGCGCGGACGGCGAGCACGACGCCGACGACGGGGAACACGAGGTAGGCGACCAGGACGACGAGGTGGGTGCCGCCGAGACCCGCCGAGGCCATCACCGTCGAGGCCGCGAGGGCGAGGAGGACGACACCCACGGCGGCGAGCCACGAGGCCGCCTTCTCCCGTCGGCTCCAGGCCCTCGCCTGGCTGACGAAGAGGAGACCGGCGAGCGCACCGACGACCGGCACCAGGAACGAGCCGACGATCAGGACGACGACCGCGACGATCGAGAACGTCCGACCGGGAGGAGGCGCGTCCGGGCTGGTGGGAGGAGCCTCGCCGACGGTCTCGGCGCGCGCCCCGGCGGCGATGAAGGCCGGGTCGCCGAGTTGCCGGATGCGCGCGCCCGCGGCCTCGGCGTCGAGACCCTGGAGCTCCTCCCGGATGCCGGTGACGATGTCCCGGTGCAGGTCTGCCGGGAGTTGGTCGAGCTCGGTGTCGAGCTGCGCGAGGTAGGCGGTGGTGATCTCGGGTGTGGTGTCAGTCACGGGTGTCTTCTCCGATGAGTCGGTGTACCGAGGCGGTGAACGGAGCCCACTGGAGGCGGAAGGCGCCGAGCTGGTCGCGCCCGAGGGGTGTGAGCCGGTAGTACTTGCGGACGGGCCCCGTCGCGGACGGCTGGTCGAAGGCGGTGGCCAGGCCTTGGGCCCGGAGGCGACCGAGGATGGGGTAGAGCGTCCCGATGCTCGCGACGAGACCCGCCTCGACGAGCTGCTCGGAGAGCTGCCAGCCGTACATGGGCTCACGGTCGAGCAGTCCGAGGATGCAGTACTCGACGACCCCCTTGCGCAGTTGCGCCCCCACGTCCGCTGTCATGCGTCACAAGCTACCTTGCGGTGCAAGACAGGTCAAGGGCTCGCGGGACCGCTCAGGGCGTGGGCGTCTCGGCCACCGCCAGGTGGAGGGCCAGTTCCATGCAGCGCAGGCGGGCGGGGGAGAAGTCGTAGGGCATGCTCCGGATGACGTCCGCCGCGCTCCTGGCGCGGGAGCTCGCCGCCGTCTCGGGCGCCGGGGCCGCCTCGGCACCCTCGGTGGGGTGTCGATCGTCCCAGGCGTCGAAGATCGCGTCGTCCTCGTCCCGCTGGCCCGACTCCTCGATCAGGCCCAGCAGCCTGATGTCGAAGGCGTGCCGTTCGGCCGCCACCCGTGCCACCCGGGGGTCGTCGACGGCGACCGAGTCGTCGAGCGCCTCCTCGGCGGCGTCGACGCGGTCGGACTCGGCACGCAGCTCGGGGTGCAGGGCCAGCACGAGGAATCGGCTCGCCTGGAGGACGGCACCCAACGGGCCGAAGATGCGCTCGGTGACCAGCAGCGAGTCGAGGTCGTCCTGCCGCAGCGAGCCCTCGGGCGCGGCCTCGAGCCGGGTGGAGACGATCTCGTCGAGAAGCCCCAGGCGGCTGCCGAGCATCCGCATGCGCCGGACCGACTCCCTCTTCCGGCGTAGCTCGTCCTCCTGCGCGGCGAGGGTGTCCTCCAGTCGGGCGAGGACGCCGGCGACCTCGTCCGTGGTCTCGGTCACGCCGGTGTCCGCGCCCGGCGCGGCCCCGGTGAAGGCGTCACGGATGTCGTCGAGGGCGATCCCGGCGTCGGCCATCCGGCGGATCCACAGCAGCCGGATGATCTCCGCGTAGCCGTACCGCCGTCGGCCGTCGGTGCCCCGCTCGCGCTCGGGGAGCAGGCCCATCTGGTGGTAGTGGCGGATCGCCCGGGGAGTCAAGCCGACGAACGCCGCGGCGTCGCCGATCAGGACCTGACGGGGCGGAACCGGGATGGCATGCATGGCGGGCCTTTCGACGCGGGACGACACGGGACGTGCTTCGAGCAGACCACATGACGCTGCGGCACCTGCAACCCGGGCGGTCCCGGAACGCCCGCCGACGGAGGCGCGGGGTCAGTCCCCGGCGCGATGGTCGTCGCGACGGAGGCCGACGATGCCGACGACGATCGCCGCGATGCCCACGGGGATGCCCAGGTAGGCCAACGTCCCCGCGCGACCGCCGTCCGGCACCGAGCCGAACGCGCCGGACAGGGCGAGCGCCGAGAACAGGCAGGCGACGACTCCGAACCCGATGAGCGCCCATCCCTCGGTCGATCCGCCGCGCCTCATGAACACGCCCGTCTCCGTTCCGTCGCGGTGGACTCCTCGGCACGAGTCTGCCCGTCGACGTCCCCCCGGGGCCGACGCGTCACCCGGGGAACTCGTCGGCGAGCATCGCGAAGACGAGGGTGTCGGTCCATTCGCCCTTGCTCCAGAAGTCCTGCCGGTGGTGCGCCTCCTGCCGCATGCCGACCCGGGCCGCGAGTCGGGCGGAGGCCGTGTTGCGGCCGTCCATCTGCGCGGTCACGCGATGGACGTCGTCCCGGGCGAACGCGAGCCGCAGCGCGGCCGCGACCGCCTCGCCCGCGAAGCCCTGGCCTCCGTGGTCGGGATCGAGCGTCCATCCGACCTCGAGCGTGCGGGGTTCGGACTCGGTGCGCCACAGCGCCACCGTGCCGATGAGCCGGCCCTCCCGTTCGACGACGAGGGCGAGTGCTCCGACGGGCTCGGCGAGGTCCGTCCGACCCAGGCGCCGATCGAGCTGTGCCCGTCCGGACTCGATCGTCCAGGGCTCCTCCAGGAGGTACCGCGAGACGTCCGGTCGTGAGTGGATCGCGAGGAGTCGCTCCAGATCGTCCTCGCGATGCAGGCGGAGGGTCAGCCGGGGGGTCGACGCCAGGGTGTCCGTGTCCATGACGTCGATCCTCGTGCATCGCCCGGCCTCGGGGAGGATTCCTGCCGACCGTCCCCGGGCAACGTCGGACCGTCCCGGGCACGGCTGCTGCGAGCCCGGGGCGATCCGCCGTCTACATTGGGCCAGGCCCCCACGGAAGGAACCACCATGAGCATGGAAGGCGCGGCCTGGAGCTCGCTCTACAAGATCTCGTCCGCACGGGACGGCGGGCACGGCATCTCGCGCGCGTCCGTCCGGCGGATCATGACGTTCGCGGTGCCCTACCGGTCGAAGCTCGTCGTCTTCATCGCCCTGTCCGTGGTGGGGGCCGTCCTCGCGGTCGCGACGCCCGTGCTGGCCGGCCGGGTGGTCGACGTCATCGTCGCGCGGGGCGAACTCGCGACCATCGTGCGGCTCGCCGTCCTGATCGCCGTCGTGGCACTGGCCGACGCCGGCGTCTCGCTCGTGACGCGCTGGTTCTCGGCCCGGATCGGCGAGGGCGTGATCCTCGACCTCCGCACCGCCGTCTTCGACCACGTGCAGAAGATGCCGATCGCGTTCTTCACCCGCACCCGCACGGGCGCCCTCGTGAGCCGCCTCAACAACGACGTGATCGGCGCCCAACAGGCCTTCAGCGGCACCCTGTCGGGCGTCGTCACGAACGTCGTGGCCCTGGTCCTCACGCTGATCGTGATGCTCAGCACGTCCTGGCTCGTGACGGTCCTCGCCGTGGTCATGCTTCCGATCTTCCTGGTCCCCGCGCGGCGCATGGGCAGCCGTCTGGCCGCGCTGCGCCGCGAGGCCGCCGACCACAACTCCGCGATGAGCACGCAGATGACCGAGCGCTTCTCCGCGCCCGGGGCCACCCTCGTCAAGCTGTTCGGCCGTCCCGACGAGGAGGCGGAGGAGTTCCGCGTCCGTGCCGCCCGGGTCCGCGACATCGGGGTCCGCACCGCGCTGCTGCAGTTCGTCTTCGTCACCGCGCTGACGCTCGTCTCCGCCCTCGCCCTCGCGCTCGTGTACGGACTGGGCGGCGCCCTCGCGCTCGCCGGCCAGCTCGACACCGGGGAGGTCGTCACCCTGGCCCTCCTCCTCACGCGCCTGTACGTGCCGCTGACCGGCCTCGCGAACGCGCGGGTCGAGATCATGAGCGCGGTGGTGAGCTTCGAGCGCGTCTTCGAGGTGTTGGACCTCGAACCGCTGATCCAGGAGAAGCCCACCGCCGCCTCCGTCCCCGAGGGCCCGGTGAGCGTGGAGTTCGACGACGTCCGCTTCGCGTACCCGTCCGCCGACAAGGTGTCCCTCGCCTCCCTCGAGGAGGTCTCCACCCTCGACACCCGCGGTGGCGAGGAGGTGCTGCACGGCGTGTCCTTCCGGATCGAGCCCGGGCAGACCGTCGCGCTCGTGGGCACGTCGGGTGCCGGGAAGTCCACGATCGCGCAGCTGATGTCGCGTCTGTACGACGTCGACGGCGGCGCCGTGCGCCTCGCGGGGACGGACGTCCGCGACGTGACCTTCGCCTCGATGCGCCACACGCTGGGCATGGTGACCCAGGACGGCCACCTGTTCCACGAGACGATCCTCAGCAACCTGCGTCTCGCGAGGCCGGACGCGACCGACGACGAGGTGTGGGACGCCGTCCGCCGCGCGCGGCTCGAGCCCCTCATCCGGTCGCTGCCGGACCAGCTCGACACGATGGTGGGGGAGCGCGGCTACCGGCTCTCGGGAGGCGAGCGTCAGCGCATGACCATCGCGCGCCTCCTGCTGGCGCAGCCCCGCGTCGTCATCCTCGACGAGGCGACCGCGGCTCTCGACTCGACGTCCGAGGCCGCCGTGCAGGCGGCCCTCAGCGAGGCGCTCGAGGGGCGGACCGCCCTCGTCATCGCGCACCGCCTGTCCACCATCCGCAGCGCGGACCAGATCCTCGTGGTCGAGGACGGCTCGATCGTGGAGCGCGGCACCCACGAGGAACTGCTGGCCGCGGCCGGCCGCTACGAAGAACTGCACCGCACGCAGTTCGCCGTGCAGAAGGACGTCGCCGCGGACGAGCAGGCGCCGAGCGCGCCGTAGCCCTATTCCGCGGGCGGCCCGTCGCCGGGCGCGGTCCGCCGTCGCCGCAGCACGAGGGCGGTGCCCGCCGCGAGCAGCCCCGCGGCGAGAGCGCCGACCCCGGCGACCTGACCGCCCGTGAAGGCGAGGGCTCCGTCGGCGGAGGGCCGGGCCGTGGCCGAGGGTCGCGGCGTCGAGTCCGTCCCGGCCGCGGCCCCGTCCGTGGGTGCGGGGGAGGGGGCCGTGCCGGGGTCGGTCGGCAGCGCGGTCGGGTCGTCCGTCGGCGGAGCCGGGTCGACCTCGGCGCCGGGCACCGACCAGGACCCCGCGGCGAAGGTCACGGGCAGCGTCGCCGCGACGACGACCGTCGACGGGATGCCGGACTCGACGACGAGGCACTCCAGCGAGAGCGTCGCTCCGCCCTCCTCGACGCCGGCGGCGACCACCTCCTCGAACGAGATGGCCATCGGCACCTCGACCGGCTGCCCCGCGGTCACCGCGACGCTCGGGGACGTGACGACGGTCGCGCCTCCCGACGTCACCGAGAGCCGGGCGGCGTCGTCGGCGTCGGCCGGGCAGCCCGCGGCGAGCAGCGCCGAGGCGAACGAGGGATCGGCGCGTGCGTCGCCCGACACGATCGCGGTGCCG
>NZ_JACYNS010000074.1:0-12815 GCF_014839405.1 Frigoribacterium sp. CFBP 13605
GCGGCCTGCGCGATCGCGCCGGACCCGGACCCGGACCCGGACCCGGACCCGGAGGCGCTGGTCGCCTCGGTCGGTGGGGCGGCGCACCCGGCCGCCAGGGTGGCCACGACCGCACCGACCAGCGCGACC
Organism: Frigoribacterium sp. CFBP 13605; assembly: GCF_014839405.1. Classification (NCBI taxonomy): domain Bacteria; kingdom Bacillati; phylum Actinomycetota; class Actinomycetes; order Micrococcales; family Microbacteriaceae; genus Frigoribacterium; species Frigoribacterium sp. CFBP 13605. The sequence continues at coordinate 130 of NZ_JACYNS010000074.1, forward strand.
CGTGCGAACGTCGCGCGTCTCATGTGGCCATCTTGGGTCACGTCGCGCCGGGAAAAATCATCCGCCAGCACGACTTCCCCCCGAGCTGGCCGAGAGACCCCTGAAGAGCGCCTGCGCCGACGCCTGCATGCGAGGCCCGGAGAACATTTCATCGAAGGCGCCTGCCGGCGTCACCGCCTGCGTGCAAGGCGCGGAGAAGATTTCATTCGAGGCGCCCCCGGCGCCGGACGCCGGAGGCGTCGAACGAACACAGAGGGGATGACGGGAATCGAACCCGCGTGATCAGTTTGGAAGACTGAGGCTCTACCATTGAGCTACATCCCCGTGAGCGGCCGGGCCGCACGGGTGAGACCAGCATAAGGCATCCGACGAGGTCGCTCAGTCACGGCCCCTCGGTGTCGGCTAGACTCGACGCGGCCTTCACGTACCCGACCTCAACGGGGCTCACGCGTGCCGGCCGGTTCCAGGCTGATACACGGGGCGTAGCGTAGTGGCTAGCGCGTCCGTTTTGGGGGCGGAAGATCGCAGGTTCGAGTCCTGTCGCCCCGACGATCGTCTACCTGCTGTCTCGGATGTGAGTTCAGCGCCACCAACACAGGAGAAGCCCCACATTGGTCCAGACCACGGTTGAGAAGCTCAGCCCCACGCGCGTCAAGCTCAACATCGTCGTCACCCCCGACGAGCTCAAGCCCAGCGTCACGCACGCCTACGGTCACATCGCCGAGTCGGTCAACATCCCCGGGTTCCGCAAGGGCAAGGTGCCGCCGCCCATCATCGACCAGCGCGTCGGTCGTGAAGAGGTGTTGAACCACGCCGTCAGCGAGAGCCTCGACAAGTTCTACCGCGAGGCCGTGACCGAGACCGAGATCCGCGTCCTCGGCCGTCCCGAGGCCGACGTGGTCGAGTGGCCGAACGTCAAGGACTTCTCGGGCGACCTTAAGATCGCCGTCGAGGTCGACGTGCGTCCCGACTTCGACCTGCCCGAGTACGACGGCCTCGAGCTGACGGTCGACACGGTCGACATCACCGACGACGAGATCGCCGAAGAGCTGACGAACCTGCGTACCCGTTTCGGCACGCTGGTCACCGTCGACCGCCCCGCCACCACGGGTGACTTCGCGCAGATCGACCTGACGGCCACCATCGGCGACGACGTCGTCGACACCGCCAAGGGCATCTCGTACGAGCTCGGCTCGGGCGAGCTGATCGAGGGCATCGACGAGGCCCTCGAGTCCCTCACCGCCGGTGAGAGCACCACCTTCGAGTCGAAGCTGCTCGGCGGGGACCGCGAGGGCGAGACCGCCCTCATCGCCGTCGACGTCACGGCCGTCAAGGAGCGCGAGCTGCCCGAGGCCGACGACGACTTCGCCCAGATCGCCAGCCAGTTCGACACGATCGACGAGCTCAAGGGCGACCTGAAAGAGCAGCTCGCCAAGTCGAAGACCTTCGGTCAGGGTGCCCAGGCACGCGACCAGGTCGTCGAGAAGCTGCTCGAGGCCGTCGAGATCCCCGTCCCCGAGAAGCTCGTCGAGGACGAGGTGCACCGTCACCTCGAGCAGGAGAACCGCCTCGAGGACGACGAGCACCGCGCCGAGGTGAAGGAGAGCAGCGAGAAGGCCTTCCGCAACCAGATCCTCCTCGACGCCATCGCCGAGAAAGAGGCCGTCAAGGTCGAGCAGGACGAACTGACGCAGTACCTCATCCAGGGTGCGGCGCAGTACGGCATGGAGCCCGGCGAGTTCATCAAGGTCCTCGACCAGAACGGCCAGATCCCCGCCATGGTCGGCGAGGTCGCCCGCAGCAAGGCCCTCGCGGTCGTGCTCAGCAAGGCCAAGGTCGTCGACGGCAAGGGCGACTCGGTCGACCTGTCCGCCTTCACGGCGACCGCCGGCGTCGGCGGCGACGACGACGACCACGCGGGTCACGACCACGCGTAAGCGAGAGCGGCGGGTCGGCTGACCCGTCACGTCCGAGAGGGCCGGGTGCGAGTGCGCACCCGGCCCTCCGTCGTTCCCGGCACCGCGCCTCCCGGGCTCGTGGACGGGCCCCCGACGGGGCCGGGGAGGCGCGGTATCTGCCGTGGGCGAACAGCCCGGAACCCGTGCGTTGGCTCCGATAGATTCGACGACAAGCGACAACGAATGGGAGCTCCACCATGGCCGACGTGACACTGCCCAACAGTGTTTTTGACCGACTGCTCAAAGACCGGATCATCTGGCTCGGCTCTGAGGTCCGCGACGAGAACGCCAACGAGATCGCCGCGAAACTGCTGCTGCTCGCTGCGGAAGACAGCGAGAAGGACATCTACCTCTACATCAACTCGCCCGGCGGGTCGATCACGGCGGGCATGGCGATCTACGACGCCATGGAGTTCGTGCCGAACGACATCGTCACCGTCGGCATCGGCATGGCCGCGTCGATGGGCCAGCTGCTCCTGACGGCCGGCACCAAGGGCAAGCGCTACATCACGCCGAACGCGCGCGTCCTGCTGCACCAGCCGCACGGAGGGTTCGGCGGCACCTCGTCGGACATCCAGACGCAGGCGCAGCTCATCCTCTCGATGAAGCGTCGACTGGCCGAGATCACGGCCGCACAGACGGGCAAGACCGTCGAGCAGATCAACGAAGACGGCGACCGCGACCGCTGGTTCACCGCCGAGGAGGCCCTCGAGTACGGCTTCGTCGACCACATCCGCGGCTCGGCCACCGACGTCGTCGGCGGCGCCGGCACCGACCAGGCCTAGGCCCTCCGCCCCTTCGTCAGAACGAGAAAGAGAAGAACTCATGGAACTCCCGATGATGGGTGGCGCGGGTCGAGTGCAGACCCCCAGCTCCCGGTACATCCTGCCCAGCTTCGAAGAGCGGACGGCCTACGGCTACAAGCGTCAGGACCCGTACGCGAAGCTGTTCGAAGACCGCATCGTCTTCCTCGGCGTGCAGGTCGACGACGCCTCGGCCGACGACATCATGGCCCAGCTGCTCGTGCTCGAGAGCATGGACCCCGACCGCGACATCACGCTGTACATCAACTCGCCCGGTGGCTCGTTCACGGCCATGACGGCCATCTACGACACGATGCAGTACATCCGTCCCGAGATCCAGACGGTCTGCCTCGGTCAGGCCGCCTCGGCCGCGGCCGTCCTGCTCGCCGCGGGTCAGCCCGGCAAGCGTCTCGCCCTGCCCAACGCCCGCGTGCTGATCCACCAGCCCGCGACCGGTGGCAGCAGCGGCGGCCAGGCCTCGGACATCGAGATCCAGGCCGCCGAGGTGCTCCGCATGCGCACCTGGCTCGAAGAGACCCTGTCGAAGCACTCGAACAAGACGCCCGAGCAGGTGAACCGCGACATCGAGCGCGACAACATCCTCGGTGCGCAGGAGGCCCTCGACTACGGTCTCGTCGACCAGGTCCTCGGTTCGCGCAAGAACCAGCCGGCGGCGCTCACGCGCTGATCACGGCACGACGACGACGGCCCCGGGCACCCGCCCGGGGCCGTCGTCGTGTCGACGGGCGGAGGGACGCCCCGGCGTCCGTCCGCCACTACCGCGGATGTGCTCGAACCCCCCGGGTCGGTCCGTGAGTGTCGGCGGATCGGGTTAGGCTCGTCCCACACGACGACCGGTCCCGGTCGATGACCTCATCCAATCAGGGAGGCCGAGCATGGCGCGCATAGGTGAGAGTGCCGATCTGCTCAAATGCTCGTTCTGCGGCAAGAGCCAGAAGCAGGTCCAGCAGCTGATCGCCGGTCCCGGCGTCTACATCTGCGACGAATGCGTCGAGCTCTGCAACGAGATCATCGAAGAGCGCCTCGCCGAGGCCGGCGACGAACCCGCGAGCGAGTTCGACCTGCCCAAGCCCCGCGAGATCTACTCGTTCCTCGAAGAGTACGTGATCGGTCAGGACGCGGCGAAGCGTGCGCTGTCCGTGGCCGTCTACAACCACTACAAGCGGATCCGTGCCGCCTCCACCCTCACGGCCGCCGAGTCGCTGGCCGACGAGGTCGAGATCTCGAAGTCGAACATCCTGTTGATCGGCCCGACCGGCTGCGGCAAGACCTACCTGGCCCAGACCCTCGCCAAGCGACTCAACGTGCCGTTCGCCGTCGCCGACGCCACGGCCCTGACCGAGGCGGGTTACGTCGGCGAAGACGTCGAGAACATCCTGCTGAAGCTGATCCAGGCTGCGGACTACGACGTCAAGCGGGCCGAGACCGGCATCATCTACATCGACGAGATCGACAAGATCGCCCGCAAGGCCGAGAACCCGTCCATCACGCGAGACGTCTCGGGCGAGGGCGTGCAACAGGCACTGCTCAAGATCCTCGAGGGCACCGTGGCCTCGGTGCCGCCGCAGGGTGGCCGCAAGCACCCCCACCAAGAATTCATCCAGGTCGACACGACCAACGTGCTGTTCATCGTCGCCGGGGCGTTCGCCGGACTCGAGGACATCATCTCGAACCGCGCCGGCAAGCGGGGCATCGGCTTCGGCGCCCCGCTGCACAGCAAAGAGGACGAGGCGGCCCTCTTCAGCGAGGTCCTGCCCGAAGACCTGCACAAGTTCGGTCTGATCCCCGAGTTCATCGGCCGTCTGCCCGTGGTGACCACGGTGACGCAGCTCGACCAGCCGGCCTTGATGCAGATCCTCACCGAGCCCAAGAACGCCCTCGTGCGGCAGTACCAGCGCATGTTCGAGATCGACGGGGTCGAGCTCGAGTTCGATCGCGGCGCCCTCGAGGCGATCGCCGACCTGGCCGTCCTGCGCCAGACCGGTGCCCGTGGTCTCCGCGCCATCCTCGAAGAGGTCCTCGGGCCGATCATGTTCGACGTTCCGTCCGACGACACCGTCGGGCGCGTCGTCATCACGCGGGCGTCGGTGCTCGAGAACGCCGCGCCCACGATCGTGCCGCGCCTCGTCGAGCAGCGCACCGAGAAGTCCGCCTAGCAGCGACGTCAGAACGCCCCGGCCGGTTCGGCCGGGGCGTTCTCGTGTCAGGCGAGGCCGCGGCGGGCGAGCAGCGGCTCGACGCGGGCGTCCCGCCCACGGAAGTCGCGGTAGGCCTCGAGGGGGTCCTTCGAGCCGCCGACGCCCAGCAGGCGTGCGCGGAACCGGTCGCCGTTCTCGCGGGTCAGCCCGCCGTTCTGCTCGAACCACTCGACCGTGTCGGCGTCGAGCACCTCGCTCCAGATGTACGAGTAGTAGCCGGCGTCGTAGCCCCCCGAGAAGGTGTGCGCGAAGTACGTGCTCGAGTAGCGGGTGGGGACCGACGCGAGGTCGAGGCCGACCGCGGCCAGCGCCTCCTGCTCGAACGCCTCGACGTCGGTGACCGCCGCGGCCTCGGCCGACGAGAGGGCGTGCCAGGCCTGGTCGAGCAGGGCCGCCGCGAGGTACTCGCTCGTCTCGAAACCCTGGTTGAAGCCCTGGGAGGCGAGGAGGGCGTCCACCAGTCGTTGCGGCAGCCGGTCGCCGGTCTCGTGGTGCACGGCGTAGTTCGCGAGGACCTCCGGCCAGAGCATCCACATCTCGTTCACCTGGCTGGGGAACTCGACGAAGTCGCGGAAGACGTTGGTGCCCGAGAAGCTCGGGTAGGTCACCCGGGCGACGAGACCGTGCAGGGCGTGCCCGAACTCGTGGAAGAACGTGGTCACCTCGTCGAGCGTGAGGAGGGTCGGCTGGTCGGCCGGCGGCTTCGGGACGTTGAGGTTGTTCACCACGACGGTGGGCAGCCCGGTGAGCGACGACTGCGAGACGAGCGGGTTCATCCAGGCGCCGCCGCGCTTGCTGTCGCGCGTGTAGAGGTCGAGGACGTAGAGGCCGACGTCGCCGCCGTCGGCGTCGGTCACCTCGAAGACCCGCGCGTCGGGGTGGTAGCCCATCAGGTCGGCGCGTTCGGCGAACCGCAGGCCGTAGAGCAGCCCCGCGGCGAAGAAGACGCCGTCCTGCAGCACGCGCTCGGCCTCGAAGTAAGGGCGCATCGCGGCCGTGTCGACGTCGTGCTCCTCGGCGCGCACCCGTTCGGTGTAGAAGGCCCAGTCCGAGGCCCGGATCGTCCGGCCGGCGACGCGCTCGAGTTCGGCCTGCTCGGCGCGGGCGTTCCGGGCGGCAGGAGGCGCCAGTCGCCCGAGCAGGTCGGCCACCGCCCCGGGGGTGCCCGCGGTCTCGCCCGCCGTGACGTAGGCGGCGTGCGACGCGAAGCCGAGCAGTTCGGCCCGCTCGGCGCGCAGCCGGGCGATCTCGAGGACGAGTTCGCGGTTGTCGTGGTCGCCTCCGCGCCGCCCGCGCGACAGCGATGCCTGCATGATCCGATCCCGGAGTCCCTCGTCGGTCAGGCTCGCCAGGTAGGGGTGCCCGCTGAAGAGGACGAGCGTGATGACGTAGCGGCCCTCGAGCCCTCGCTCTCGGGCCGCCTCGGCGGCGGCCGCGATCGCCCCTGCGTCGAGTCCGTCGAGTTCGGCGACGTCGTCGACCACGACGGCGAGGTCGTTCGTGTCGGCCAGCAGGTTCTTCTCGAACCTCGTGGACAGGGTGGAGAGCCGGCCGTTGAGGTCGCGGAGGCGGACCTTGTCGTCGTCGGCGAGGGCGGCTCCCGAGCGGGTGGCCTCGGCGACGAGCCGCTCGACGAGGTAACGCTGTTCGGCGGTCAGGTCGAGGGCGTCGCGGCGCTCGTGCACGCTGCGGAGACGGGCGAAGAGCCGCGGGTCGAGTCGGATCGCGTCGGCGTGCGCCGCGAGCCGCGGGGCGAGTTCGAGTTCGAGGGCGTCGGTGGCCTCGGTCGAGTCCGACGAGGTCTTGTTGAAGAAGACGTGCTGGACACGGGTGAGGATGGCGCCGCTGCGTTCGAGGGCGGCGACCGTGTTCTCGAAGGTCGGCTCGGCCGGGTCGGTCGCGATCACCTCGACCTCGGCCAGCTGTTCGGCGAACCCGGCGTCGAACGCGGGGCCGTAGTCGTCGTCGGTGATGCTCGCGAACGGCGGCAGGGAGTACGGCAGCGTGCTGGGGGAGAGGAACGGGTTCGTCATCAGCCCACACTAGGAGGCGCGCTAGGGTCGCCGCATGAGCGAACGCCCCGAGACGCCCGCCCGGTACACCCACGGCCACCACGAGAGCGTGCTGCGCAGCCACGCGTGGCGGACGGTCGAGAACTCCGCCGCGTACCTCGAGCCGCACCTCGTGCCCGGGGTCAGCGTCCTCGACGTCGGGTCGGGGCCGGGGACCATCACCGTCGACATCGCGGGCCGCGTCGCGCCCGGTCGCGTGATCGGCATCGACGCCGCCGCCGGCATCGTCGAGCAGGCGACGTCGCTCGCGGTCGGGGCGGGGCTCCACAACGTCCACTTCGAGACCGCCGACCTGTTCGCCCTGCCGTTCGACGACGACGCCTTCGACGTGGTGCATGCGCACCAGGTCCTGCAGCACGTCGGCGACCCGGTCGCCGCCCTGCGCGAGATGCGCCGGGTGGCGCGGCCCGGGGGAGTCGTCGCCGTCCGCGACGTCGACTACCACGGCTGCGTCTGGGCACCCGAGAACCCGGGTCTCGACCGGTGGATGGACGTCTACCAGACCGTGCACCGGGGCAACGGCGGTGAACCCGACGCCGGGAGGCGCCTCAAGGGGTGGGCGCTCGAGGCGGGCTTCGTCGACGTGGTGAGCAGCGCCTCCGTGTGGTGCTTCGCGTCCGACGAGGACCGCACGTGGTGGGGCGACAGCTGGGCGGCCCGCGCGACGGAGTCGGCGTTCTACGCCGACGCGATCGAGAAGGACGCCGCCACGCACGACGAACTGCACGCGATCGCCGACGCCTGGCGCTCCTGGCGTGACGCCCCCGACGGCTGGTTGATCATGCCGCACGGCGAGCTGCTCGCCCGCGCCTGACGGCTCACGACGTCCCCGGTGGACGCGACGTGCCGCTCACCTCGAGAGGTGAGCGGCACGTCGTGGCTCCGAGGACGGGCCGGTTCAGTCGTCGTCGCCCTCGGCGTCGACGGGCTCGTGGATGCGGGCCTCGCCGGTGACGGCGTCGACCCGGATGACCGTGCCGTCGTCGAGTTCGACGACGGGGCGACGCTCGAGCCAGGTCAGCGTCCAGCGCCACGACGTGGCGTCGACGCCCTGGTCGGAGAGTTCACGCTCGACCTGGGCGACCGCCCCGAGGACCGCGGCGGGCAGCTCGGCCGGAGCCGCGCCTCCGACGCTCCACCGCGTGCCGAGCTGCATCAGGCACCCGCCGTCGGGGCCGGAGCGGCAGCAGCGCCGGCGTCGGTCGGCACCTCGGCGAACACGATGTCGCCGACCGCCAGTTCGTCACCCTCGGCGAAGGACAGCTCGGCGATCTTGCCGACCGCGGCGAGGTCACCCGCCGCGAGCTTCACGAGGTCGAGCTGGGCCGAGGGGCCCGTGATGACGGCCGAGGCCACGGGGGTCTTCTGTGAGGCCTTGGCGTCCGACTTCGCCCGCCGGACGAAGATCAGTGCCTGCCCGACGAGCCCGACGAGGCCGGACGAGGTCTCGCCCTCGGAGAGTCCGAGCTCGTCGACCGTCGGCCACGCGGCCCGGTGCACCGAGTCGTCGTGCGTCCAGGACCAGACCTCTTCGGTCGCGAACGGCAGGTAGGGCGCGAGCAGACGCAGCAGGCCCTCGAGCACCGTGCGCAGCGCGAGCACGGCCGAGGCCTGCTCGGCCGGCGTGGTGGCGCCGTAGGCGCGCTCCTTCACGAGTTCGAGGTAGTCGTCGCAGAACGTCCAGAAGAACTTCTCGGTCGTCTCGAGCGCCCGGGCGTGGTCGTAGCCCTCGAGCGCCTCGGTCGCGGTCTCCATCACGGCGGCGAAGGACGCGAGGAGGTCGCGGTCGAGCGGCTGGGTGATCTCGAACTCACCCGACGGCAGCTCGAACGAGTACACGAACTTGGCGGCGTTGAGCACCTTGATCGCCAGACGGCGACCGATCTTGATCTGCTTGGGGTTCTGGGGGTCGAACGCCGCGTCGGTGCCCAGGCGGCTCGACGCCGCCCAGTAGCGCACCGAGTCCGAGCCGTGGTCGTCGAGCATGGCGGCCGGGGTCACCACGTTGCCCTTCGACTTCGACATCTTCTTGCGGTCGGGGTCGACGATGAAGCCCGAGATCGAGGCGTTCTTCCACGGCACGGTGCCCGACTCGAGCTGCGACCGCAGCATCGTCGAGAAGAGCCAGGTGCGGATGATGTCCTGCCCCTGGGGGCGCACGTCGTACGGGAACACGAGGTCGAACAGCTCGGGGTCGCGCTCCCACCCGCCGGCCAGCTGCGGGGTGAGCGACGAGGTCGCCCAGGTGTCCATGACGTCGACCTCGCCGACGAATCCCCCGGGCACGCCCCGCTGCGACTCGTCGTAGCCGGGGGCGGCCTGGGACGCCGGGTCGATGGGGAGCTGCGCCTCGGTGGGAACGATCACCTGGTCGAAGACGGGGTTGCCGTCGCCGTCGAGCGGGTACCAGACCGGGATGGGCACGCCGAAGAAGCGCTGGCGCGAGATCAGCCAGTCGCCGTTGAGGCCGTTGACCCAGTTGTCGTAGCGGACGCGCATGAAGTCGGGGTGGAAGGCCACCTCACCGCCGCGCTCGAGGAGCGAACCCTTCAGCTGCTCGTCTCGGGCGCCGTTGACGATGTACCACTGACGCGTCGACACGATCTCGAGCGGCTTGTCACCCTTCTCGAAGAACTTGACCGGGTGCGAGATCTTGCGGATCTCGCCCACGAGCTCACCCGACGCGGTCAACTGCTCGACCACGGACTGCTTGGCACTGAAGACCGTCTTGCCGGCCAGCTGCGCATAGGAGGCGCGCCCCGCCTCGGACGTGATCGCCTCGGGGGCCTCGCTGACGAAGCGGCCGTCGAAGCCGATCACGGCACGGTTCGGAAGCTGCAGCTCGCGCCACCAGACCACGTCGTTGGTGTCGCCGAAGGTGCAGACCATGGCGATGCCCGAGCCCTTGTCGGGCTGTGCGAGGTGGTGGGCCACCACCGGCACCTCGACGTCGAACAACGGCGACCGGACGGTCGTGCCGAACAGCGCCTGGTAGCGCTCGTCGTCGGGGTGCGCGACGAGGGCCACGCAGGCCGGCAGCAGCTCGGGCCGCGTGGTGTCGATCAGCACGTCGCCCTGACCGTCGGTGCGGTGGAACGCGAGCTTGTGGTAGGCCCCGGGCATCTCTTTGTCCTCGAGCTCGGCCTGCGCCACGGCCGTGCGGAACGTGACGTCCCAGAGCGTGGGGGCGTCGGCTTGGTAGGCCTCGCCGCGGGCCAGGTTGCGGAGGAACGCCTTCTGGGCGATGGCCTGCGAGTCGTCGTCGATGGTGCGGTAGCTCTGGGTCCAGTCGACCGAGAGGCCGAGCTTCCGCCAGACGTCCTCGAACTGCTTCTCGTCCTCGACGGTGAGCCGCTCGCACAGCTCGATGAAGTTGCGGCGCGAGATCGGCACCTGGTCGGCGGCCTTCGACGACTTGTTGTCGCCCCCCTCGAAGGGCGGGGTGAAGTCGGCGTCGTAGGGCAGCGACGGGTCGCAGCGCACGCCGTAGAAGTTCTGCACGCGACGCTCGGTGGGCAGTCCGTTGTCGTCCCATCCCATCGGGTAGAACACGCGCTTGCCGCGCATGCGCTCGAACCGGGCCTTGACGTCGGTGTGCGTGTAGCTGAACACGTGACCGATGTGCAGGCTGCCCGACGCCGTCGGCGGCGGGGTGTCGACCGAGAACACGGAGGCGCGGGTCGCGTCGGTGCGGTCGAAGCGGTAGGTGCCGCCGGCCTCCCAGACCTGACCCCAACGGGCCTCGAGTCCTTCGAGGGCGGGCTTCTCGGGCATCGCTGACGGCATGGTCTTCTCCGGTTCTGTGGACGGCACCGTGTCGGTGGGGAGGTGCCTGGTTGTGGGACTCCGACCAGTGTACGCACCCCCGCGAGGGCTCCTCGTGGACCGCCACCGCGCCTCCTGCGCGCTGCAGTGGCTGCACGCCTGCACGCCCTGCACTGGTACTGACATGGCGGTTCTGTTAGGCTCGACGGGTTTTTTGCCGACGCTGGGGTCGACTGCCACCGCCCGACGACCTGGAGGCCTCACCCGATGTCAGCCAAGAAGAACGACAGCAAGAAGCCCGCCCGCCGCAGCCTGACCACCGACGACGTCACCGTCGTCGAAGAGGGTCTGCTCAAGCGCGCGGTCAGCGCCGCAGCCCTCGGAAACGCCATGGAGTGGTTCGACTTCGGCGTCTACGCCTACATCACGACGACCATCGCCCAGGTGTTCTTCCCGCCGGGCAACGACGCACTCAACATCCTGTTCACCTTCGGCACGTTCACCGCCGCGTTCATCGTGCGGCCGATCGGCGGCGCGTTCTTCGGCCCGCTCGGCGACCGCATCGGACGCCAGAAGGTGCTCGCCCTCACGATGATCCTGATGGCCGCGGGGACGCTCGCCATCGGCCTGATCCCGTCGTACGCGACCATCGGCCTCTGGGCGCCCGTCCTGCTGCTGCTGGCGCGCCTCCTGCAGGGCTTCTCGACCGGCGGTGAGTACGGAGGCGCGGCCACGTTCATCGCCGAGTACTCGCCCGACAAGCGCCGCGGCTTCATGGGCTCGTGGCTCGAGTTCGGCACGCTCGCCGGCTACGTGCTCGGTGCCTCGCTGGTCACCGGCCTGCAGCTCGGCATGAGCGAGGAGACGCTGCTCGCCTGGGGCTGGCGCATCCCGTTCCTGATCGCCGGGCCGCTCGGCCTGATCGGGCTCTACCTGCGCCTCAAGCTCGAAGAGACGCCGGCCTTCCAGAAGCAGCAAGAAGAAGCCGCCGGTCGCGAGCACGTCAAGGTGCCCCTCGTGAAGCTCTTCGCCGAGAACTGGCGGGCGTTGATCGTCTGCATCGGCCTGGTGCTCGTCTTCAACGTGACCGACTACATGCTGCTGTCGTACATGCCGACCTACCTCACCAACACGCTGGGCCGCAGTGCGACCTCGGGGCTGTTGCTCGTCATCGTCGTGATGGTGCTGATGATGATCGTCATCACGTTCAGCGGACGCCTGAGCGACCGGTTCGGCCGTCGACCGGTGCTGTTCGCCGGCTGCGTCGGATTCTTGGTGCTGTCGTGGCCGGCGCTCAAGCTCGTGCAGTCCGAGAGCACGCCGCTCGTCTTCGTCGGCCTGCTGGTGCTCGGCCTGGTGCTCGTCACGTTCACGTCGACCATGCCGTCGACGCTGCCCGCGCTGTTCCCGACGATCATCCGCTACGGCGCACTGGCCATCGCGTTCAACGTGTCCGTCTCGCTCTTCGGCGGCACCACGCCCCTGGCCACCGAGGCGCTGGTCGTCTGGGCCGAGGGCGAGGGCTTCTCCTGGGCCCACGACATCCCCGCCTTCTACCTCATGGCCGCGGCCGTGATCGGCCTCGTCGCCGTGTGGTTCACGAAGGAGACCGCCAACGAGCCGCTGCTCGGCTCGGGCCCCTCGGTCGCGACCGACGACGAGGCGCGCGAGCTGGTCGAGGCCTACGCCGACGAGTCGAGCGAGGTCGCGAAGTCGGACTGGGCGCTCGAGTGGGCGCAGTCCGGCCTCATCGACGTGGTCGACCCGAAGGCCGCCGAGGCCGACGCCGCCCGCCGCGGCTGAGGCGGCTGCCCGCCCCGGCGGGCCGGGCCGCGTCCGCCCCGGGGCAGGGGCCGATTAGGGGCAGGG
>NZ_JACYNS010000075.1:0-12748 GCF_014839405.1 Frigoribacterium sp. CFBP 13605
CGGCGGGCACCGGCCCGCGTCGGCCGAGGTGACCCAGTGGACCGCGCCGACCTCGGCGGCGGGCGCCGGCTCGGGGCTCGTCGCCGAGAGCTCGGCCGCGAAGACCGTCATGGCGACCTGCCGACCCTCGGGCTCGCCGTGCGCCTGCGTCACGACGGTGAAGAGCTCGGCCACGGTCGTCGGGTCGAGTTCGACGCCGACCTCTTCGCGCGACTCCCGGACCAGCGCCTCGGCCGCGGTCTCGCCGGCCTCGAGCTTGCCGCCGGGCAGGTACAGCACGTCACGGCCGCGGGCGGTCACCATCAGCATCCGACGGTCACGGACGAGGGCGAGCGCGCTGACGACGATGGTGTCCATCAGGCCATCCTCGGGCACGACGACGTCGGCCCGGTGCGCCGGCGTCCGGGGGCGATCAGCCCGCCGAGGCCTGACGCTCGTCGTCGACCGCGCGCAACGGCGACGACGAGGAGGCGCGGCGCCCGTCGGTCACGCCGAAGAGCGCCTCGAGGCCGTCGCGGAACTCGTCGCCCCGGCCCTCTCGGGCCAGCTCGCGCGCCCGGACGGAGGGGGTGTGCAGCAGCACGCCGGCGAGGTGTCGCAGGGCCGATTCGGTGCGGTCGGACGAGTCCCCGCGCGACCGCGCGCGCTCGATCTCGGCGTCGAGCAGGTCGAAGACGTGCTTGCGCAGCGCGACGACGGACGGCGTGAGCGACTGTTCGGCGGCGACGGCCTGGAACTCGGCGGCCGCGGACGAGACGAGGGCGCGGGCGTCGTCGGCCGCGCTGAGCTGGGGCAGCGGCGCGTGCAGGCTGATGGTCTCGAGGTCGAGCAGCTCGACGCCCTCGACGCCGGCGACGAGCGGGTCGACGTTGCGGGGCAGCCCGAGGTCGATCACGAGGCGGCGGCCGCCGGGGAGGACGACGTCGCGGGTGACGACCGGCTCGGTGGTCGAGGTGCAGGTGATCAGCACGTCGCTCCAGGCGACGGCGGTGGCGAGGTCGTCGTACGGCGTCGCGGCGTGCTTGAGGCCGAACCACTCGGCGCGGCCCGAACCCGAGTAGACGGCGAGCTGGTCGGCGCCACGGTCGCGAAGTGCCGCGACGGTGGTGGCCGCGTACTGGCCGGTGCCCACGATGAGGACGCGCGCCTCGGACCAGTCGGTCACCCGTGAGGACGCCAGCTCGAGCGCGAGGCGCACGAGTGACCGGCCCGCGCCTCCGACGTTGGTCTGGTTCTTGATGCCCCGGGAGGTCTGCGACGCCTTCTGGAAGAGGCGCTCGAGGTCGCGCGAGGTGGTGCCGTCGTGGCGGGCGCGCTCGAGCGAACGGCGCACCTGGCCCGAGATCTCGTCCTCGCCGACGACGACGGATTCGAGGCCCGAGCTGACGGCGAACAGGTGCTCGACGACCTCGTCGCCCGTGATGACCCGGACGCTGTCGCGCAGGTCGTCGGGCTCGACGCCGCTGGCGGTGCTCATGGTCTCGATCGTGGCCTCGACGGCCAGGGCGCTGCCGGCGGTGAGGGGCTCGTCGACGTCGAGGTAGGCCTCGAACCGGTTGCAGGTCGCGAGCACGACCGCGCCGCTGACGAAGTCGCTGCCGTCGACCAGGGTGCCCGCCGCCGAGGGTGCGCCGATGCTCAGCCTCTCGAGGAGGTCGAAGCTGGCGTTCTGGTGGGACGCCGTGAGGCAGATGAGCACTGAGTGATCCTAACTCTGATCGGCGTTTTCGGCTGGGCGTTGACTCGACGTCGAGTGGCCGGGAATGCCACACGACGGTTGCAGCTTGCAACAACGGAGCCCGGGGCCGCATTCCGGCCGCCGGCCCGCACCGCATCGAACCAAGGAGACACCATGACCTCGACCACCAGCATCCAGTGGCAGCTCGTCGCCCGCCCGCACGGCGAGCCCACCCCCGACGACGTCGCCCGCGTCGAGGTGACCCTGCCCGAGCTCGGCGACGGCGAGGTCCGCGTGCAGAACGAGTTCCTGTCGGTCGACCCCTACATGCGCGGTCGCATGAACGACGTGAAGTCGTACGTCCCGCCTTTCGCCCTCGGCGAGACCATGACCGGCGGGGCCGTCGGCCGCGTCGTCGAGTCGCGTTCGGACGACCTGCCGGTCGGCACCGTCGTGCTGCACGAGCAGGGCTGGCGCGACGTGGCCCAGGGAGGCGCGGCCACGTTCCGTGCCGTGCAGCCCGTCGACGGCGTGCCCCTGTCGGCGTACCTGGGCGTGCTCGGCCTCACCGGCCTGACGGCGTACGTCGGCCTCACCGAGATCGCCGGCATCCGCGAGGGCGACGTCGTCTTCGTGTCGGGTGCCGCCGGGGCCGTCGGCACCATGGTCGGCCAGATCGCCCGCCTCAAGGGAGCCTCGCGCGTGATCGGCAGCGCCGGTTCGGCCGAGAAGGTCGAGCTGCTGACCTCGAAGTACGGCTTCGACGCCGCGTTCGACTACAAGGACGGCGACGTCTCCGAGCTGCTCGCCGAGGCCGCGCCCGACGGCATCGACCTCTACTTCGACAACGTCGGCGGCGACCACCTGTCGGCCGCCCTCGCCTCGTTCCGCACCGGCGGTCGTGCCGCACTCTGCGGCTCGATCGCGAACTACAACTCCACCGGCGCCCCGGTCGGCATCACGGGCATGACCAACATGGTCACCCGCGGTCTGACGATGAAGGGCTTCACGTTGGGCGACTACCGCCACCTCGCACCCGCGTTCCAGGCCGAGATGGGCCCCTGGCTCTCCGCCGGCGACGTCGTGTACGACGAGACCGTCGTCGAGGGCGTCGACAACGCGTTCGACGCCTTCACCGGGCTCATGCGCGGCGACAACGTCGGCAAGATGGTCGTCGCGGTCTCCTGACCCGCGCCTCCTCGTCCGCTCGCGCGTTCGAGGCGATCCGACCGGGACGGTCCCGCCGTGGCGGGGCCGGCCGCGGGTCGCCTCGACGCGACGTCCAGCGGGCGATGGGACAATCGACCACGTGACCCAGACCTCCGCCCTGCCCGAGCAGCACCCGCTGGCCGCCGGCCTCACGACGCGTTCGCCGCTGGTCCGTGCCCTGCGCGGCGACCGGCCCGAGACGCTGCCGGTGTGGTTCATGCGCCAGGCGGGGCGCTCGCTTCCCGAGTACCGCGAGCTGCGCGTCGGCACCGCCATGCTCGACGCCTGCCTCACGCCCGAGCTGGCGAGCGAGATCACGCTGCAGCCGGTCCGCCGTCACGGCGTCGACGCGGGCATCTTCTTCAGCGACATCGTCGTGCCGATCAAGCTGGCCGGCGTCTCGGTCGACATCGTCCCGGGTCGTGGTCCGGTGCTCGAGACGCCGATCCGCACGGCGGCCGACGTCGCGGCCCTGCGGCCGATCGACCCGGAGGCGCTGGCCCCGATCGCCGCGGGCGTCGCCCAGACCGTCGCGCAGCTGGGCAGCACGCCGCTGATCGGGTTCGCCGGCGCCCCCTTCACCCTCGCCGCCTACCTCGTCGAGGGCGGGCCGTCGAAGGACCACATCCGCGCCCGTGCCCTCATGCACGGCGATCCCGAGACCTGGGACGCCCTGCTCACCTGGGCCGCGGACGTGACCGGCGCCTTCCTGCGGGCGCAGGTGCTCGCGGGGGCGAGCGCCGCCCAGTTGTTCGACTCGTGGGTCGGGTCGCTCTCGCTGGCCGACTACACCGCGCACGTCGCCCGCCACTCGGCCCGTGCCCTCTCGCACGTCGCCGACCTCGACGTGCCCCGCATCCACTTCGGAGTGGGCAGCGGCGAGGTGCTGGCCGCCATGCGCGACGTCGGCACCGACGCCGTCGGGGTCGACTGGCGCATCCCGCTCGACGAGGCCTCCCGTCGCCTCGGTGGCTCCACCCCGGTGCAGGGCAACATCGACCCCGCCATGCTCCAGGCGCCGTGGGCCGTGCTCGAGGCGCACGTCCGCGACGTGGTCGAGCGTGGTCGGGCGGCCCCGGCGCACGTGCTCAACCTCGGCCACGGCGTCAGCCCCGACACCGACCCCGACGTGCTCACCCGCATCGTCGAGCTCGCGCACACGCTGTGACCCCGCCCGTCGTCACCCCGAGCGGCGTCGTCGACGTCGCCGTGGTGGGCGGCGGCATGGGCGGCATCGTGCTCGCCCGTGACCTGGCCGCCGCCGGGTTGGGCGTCGTGCTGTTCGAGGCGTCCGACCGACTGGGCGGCGAGGTCTCGCGACACGTGGTCGCCGGCATCGCACTCGACGCCGGGGCCGAGAGCTTCGCGACCCGGGGCGGCACGGTCGCCGGTTTCGCCACCGAACTCGGCCTCGGCGACGACATCGTCCTGCCCGATCCCCGCGGGGCCTGGCTGCACGAGGCCGACGGCGAGTCCTTCCCCATCCCGCGCACGGGGCTGCTCGGCATCCCCGGCGACCCGTCCGCCGCCGACGTGCGAGCCGTCGTCGGCGAGGCCGGCGTGACCCGCGCGCTCGCGGACGCCGACCTGCCCGCCGAGATCGGGTCCGAAGAAACCACCCTGGGGGGGCTCGTGCGGGCGCGCATGGGCGACGAGGTCGTCGACCGGCTCGTCAGTCCCATCGTCTCGGGCGTCCACTCGCTCCACCCCGACCTGCTCGCCGTCGACCGCGTGGCCCCCGGGCTGCGCTCGGCCCTCCAGCGCGAGGGCAGCCTCGCCGCCGCCGTGCTCGGACTGCGCGCCCTCGCCCCGGCCGGCTCGGCGGTGGCGGGCATCCGCGGCGGCCTCGCCCGGCTGGTCGACCCGATCGTCGCCGACCTCCAGCGGCACGGCGTCGACGTCCGCCTCGGCACCCGCGTCCGCTCGATCGACGAGACCGGCGTCGAGACCGCGGGCGGTGAGCACGTCCGGGCGAGACAGGTCGTGCTGGCCGTCGGGGACCACGACGCGGTGGCCCTGACGACCCGCGCCTCCTCGGTGCCGCCCGGAGCGATCACCCTCGCGACCCTCGTCGTCGACCGGCCGGAGCTCGACGCGGCACCCCGGGGCACGGGCGTCCTCGTCGCCCCCGGCTCGACCGGACTCCGGGCCAAGGCCCTCACCCACGCGACCGTCAAGTGGAGCTGGCTGGCCGAGCTCGCCGAGGGACGCCACGTGCTCCGGCTCAGCTTCGACTCGCCCGTCGTCGACCGCGACACACCCGACGCCGAGGTGCGCGACGCGGCGCTCGCCGACGCCTCGACCCTGCTCGGCGTCGACCTCGCCGCGCGCCACCTGGTCGGCTTCGGCCGGGCCACCTGGGACGCCCCGCGCCGGGCCGAGGCGGCGGTCGTCACCGAGCCCGTGGTCGAGGTCGTCCAGGCAGGAGGCGCGGTGGCGGGACGGGGGCTGGCCGCGATCATCGCCCACTCGCGTCGTCAGGCCGCCACCCTCGTGGCGGCGCTGTCGGCGCCCCCGTCCCGCGACTGAGGCCCCGGGGTCGGACCGCTTCGGTCCGGCGCGGGCGTCGGGCACCCGCCTCGGGCTACATTGGAGGGACGTGTGCGGCACATGCCGTCGCGCGTACGACCACGAATGGAGTCCCCCGTGCGAGGCAAACTGATCTTCGTCGCCGGAGCCGCTGTCGGATTCGTGCTGGGCGCCCGCGCCGGCCACGACCGGTACGAGCAGATCACCGAGAGGGCGTCCAAGGTCTGGAACAGCCGGGCCGTGCAGCGCCAGGTCGCCAAGGGCCAGGACTTCGCCGGTGCCAAGACGGCCGACGGCGTGGACGCCGTCGTCACCGGCATCACCCGGGGCATCTCCAAGGCCTTCGGCGGCGGCCGAAAGAAATGACCGACTCGACGCGCAGCGACAAGGTGCGGCACAAGACCAGGCCGCGGTCGCTCTTCGCCCTGGTGCAGGACGTCCCGACGCTGGTCACCGACCTGGTCAAGGGCGAGTTGGCCCTGCTCAAGTACGAGGTCATCGGCACACTCAAGGCCTTCGGCATCGGTGCCGGCTTCCTGGTCGGGGCCCTGGTCTTCGTCTTCGCGATGCTCGGCGTCCTCCTGACCGGCATCGTCCTGCTGCTCGCCATCTGGCTTCCCGGCTGGGCGTCGGCCCTCATCGTCGCCGGCGTGCTGTTGCTCGTCGCCGCCCTGCTCGCGTTCCTCGGGTACAAGGCGATCAAGAAGGGGCTCCCGGCGGTCCCCGAGAAGACCATCGCGAGCCTCAAGGCCGACCTCAAGGCCGTCAAGGGCGTGGGGTCGATCCCCGGCGCCCGCCTCGACGAGCGCTGACGCGCCTCCTCGACACCCCCACCCTTCCCGTTCCCGACAGGAGCACCGTGAGCGACAGCAGCGACATCCAGGCCCACATCGACCGCACGCGCGCCGAGCTCGCCGCGACCCTCAACGAACTCGAGGACAAGCTGAACGTGCCCAAGCAGTTGGGCATCGCCGGGCACCGCGCCAAGGCCTCGTTCGACCGCGACAAGACCCCGTGGCTCGCCGCCGCCGGGGCGGGTGCGCTGGCCGTCGCTGGCGTCGTCGTCGCCGTCGTCAAGCGCCGCTGACCGCTCGCCCGGCTCGCCGGTCGGCTCGACCGCCGGCGGGCACCGGGTGCCGTTCGCTCGACCGGGAGCAACCTGGTTGGGCTCCCAGCGTGCCGAGAGGGAGAATGGCTGCATGAGTTCCAGCGCCGACGCGGCAGCGCCCGTACTGCCGACGTCCGATTCATCCGCAGCACCCGTCCAGACCGAGTCCGACGACGCCGCGGCGAGCACACCGCCACCCGTCGAACGCCTCGGCTACACGCTCTGGGCCGTGCTGCGACGCGACCCGCAGAACCCCTACGCCCCCGAGCTCGACGACGTCCCGCAGCTCGACGCGGTCGTCGACGCCCTGGCGGGTCTCGGCGTGACCGTCCGTGGCTTCTACGACGTCAGCGCCCTGCGGGCCGACGCCGACATCATGATCTGGCTGCACGGCGAGGTGCCCGAGGCCGTCCAGTCGGCCTACCGGCAGCTGCTGCGCACCGACGTGCTGGGCGGCCTGCTGCCCACCTGGAACGCCATGGGCATGCACCGCGAGGCCGAGTTCTCGCGCAACCACAGCCCGGCCTTCATGCGGGGCAAGGCACCCGAGACCTGGTTGACGGTGTACCCGTTCGTGCGCAGCTACGAGTGGTACCTGCTGCCCGAGGCCGAGCGCCGTCAGATGCTCGCCGAGCACGGCAAGCAGGGCTCCGAGCACCGCGCGGTGCTGACGAACACCGTCGCCAGCTTCTCGCTCGGCGACTACGAGTGGATCCTCGCCCTCGAGGCTCCCGAGCTCGTCCAACTGGTCGACCTCATGCGCGACCTGCGCTACACCGAGGCCCGCCGCCACGTCCGCGAAGAGATCCCGTTCTTCACGGGCCGACGCATCCCCACCACCGACATCATCGAGGTCTTGTCGTGACCGACACCAGCAACATCACCAACGGGCAGCTCGTCCGCAACGCCACCCCCGCCGCGGCCTCCGGCCCCGAGCACGTCTCCGAGCCGACCGACTACGACGCCATCCTGCTGGCCGGCTTCGGCGGGCCCGAGGGGCAGGACGACGTCATCCCGTTCCTGCGCAACGTCACGCGCGGGCGGGGCATCCCCGAAGAGCGGCTCGAAGAGGTCGCGACGCACTACCGCCACTTCGGCGGCGTCAGCCCGATCAACGAGCACAACCGCGAGCTCAAGGCCGCCCTCGAGGCCGAGCTCGAGCGTCGCGGCATCGACCTGCCGGTCATCTGGGGCAACCGCAACTGGCAGCCCTACATGGCCGACGCCGTGCGCGAGGCCGACGAGCGCGGGTTCCGCAAGCTCATCGCGGTCGCGACCAGCGCCTACTCGTCCTACAGCTCGTGCCGCCAGTACCGCGAGGACTTCGCCATGGCGCTCGACGCCACCGGCCTCGAGGGCACCATGCAGATCGACAAGGTCCGCCAGTTCTTCGACCACCCCGGTTTCGTCCAGCCGTTCATCGACGGCGTGCGCGACGCGCTCGTCGCGGCTCGCGCCGAGAACGAGGGGCTCGACCTCGCGACCGAGGTCCAGGTGCTCTTCGCGACGCACTCGATCCCGTCGACCGACGCGGCCAAGAGCGGCCCCCAGGCGCGCGGCTTCGACGCCGACGGCGCCTACGCCGCCCAGCACAAGGCCGTCGCCGAGGTCGTCATGGCCGCGGCCGAGGCCGCCCTCGACCTCGACCTGCCCGAAGGGGGCGGCACCACCGTCCCCTGGCAGCTCGTCTACCAGTCGCGCAGCGGCCCGCCCTCGATGCCATGGCTCGAGCCCGACATCAACGACGCCATCGACGACCTGGCCGGCGGTCCGACCCGCGCCGTCGTCATCGTGCCGCTCGGGTTCGTCAGCGACCACATGGAGGTCATGTGGGACCTCGACAACGAGGCGATGGAGACCAGCGAGAAGAACGGTTTCTGGGCGACGCGCACCCCGACGCCGGGCATCGACCCGAACTACGTCACCGGGCTCGTCGACCTCGTGCTCGAGCGTCGTGACGGCGTCCCCGCCGAGGACCGCCCCCACGTGACCGACCTCGGGCCCTGGTACGACGTCTGCCGTCCCGGCTGCTGCGAGAACGTGCGACTGGGCTTCAAGCCCGCCTTGTCCGGCCTGGTCCCCTGACCCCGTGGCGACCATCCGCATCGGAACTCGGGGCAGCGCGCTGGCCGTCGCCCAGTCGACCACCGTCGCCGACCGCATGGCGGCCGCGACCGGCCACGACGTCGAACTCGTCCGCATCAAGACCGAGGGGGACCGCTCGCAGGGCACCGGCGAGTCGCTGGCGTCGCTCGGGGGCACCGGCGTGTTCGCCAGCGCCCTGCGCGAGGCGCTCCTCGCGGACGAGTGCGACGCCCTCGTGCACTCGCTCAAAGACCTCCCCACCGCCACGCACCCCGGTCTCGTCATCGGGGCGACGCCCGGTCGGGCGGATGCCCGCGACGCCCTCTGCGCGCGCGACGGGCTGACCCTCGAAGGACTGCCCCAGGGTGCCCGCGTCGGCACGGGATCGCCGCGTCGTGCCGCCCAGCTGCTCTCGCGACGTCCCGACCTCGAGGTCGTCGACATCCGCGGCAACGTCGACACGCGGCTCGGTCGCGTCGGCGTCGACCTCGACGCCGTCCTGCTCAGCGCGGCGGGTCTCGGCCGCCTGGGACGCCTCGACGCCGCGACCGAACTGCTGGGGCTCGGCTTCTGGCCCAGTGCGCCCGGGCAGGGCTCGCTCGCCGTCGAGGTCCGCGAAGGCGACCCCGACGAGGCGCTCGCCCGCGGTCTGGCCGCCATCGAGGACGAAGAGACGCGCCTCGTGGTGACGGCCGAGCGAGCCGTGCTGGCCGGGCTCGAGGCCGGTTGCGCGGCACCCGTCGGTGCCAGTGCCGTCGTCGACGCCGGGTTGCTGCTGCTCAGCGCGACCGTCTACAGCCCCGACGGCAGCCGACGCCTCAGCTCGTCGCACGCCGTCTCCCTCGACGACGGTCCGCTCGTCGCGCGCCTCGCCGACGTCCACGAGGTCGCCGGCCGTGTCGTCGACGAGCTGCTCGACTCCGGTGCGGCCGAGTTCGCCCCGTTGGGCGGCGGAC
Source organism: Frigoribacterium sp. CFBP 13605 (assembly GCF_014839405.1). Classification (NCBI taxonomy): domain Bacteria; kingdom Bacillati; phylum Actinomycetota; class Actinomycetes; order Micrococcales; family Microbacteriaceae; genus Frigoribacterium; species Frigoribacterium sp. CFBP 13605. Next base: position 9,566 of record NZ_JACYNS010000075.1, read on the forward strand.
CGGCCGGCGGTGACCCCCTGGGCAGCGCCACGTGACCGCCGACAAGCCGCTCAAGGGCGTGCGCGTCCTGGTGCCGCGCGGTGGCAAGTGGGGCGACGGGGTCGCGGCCTCGCTCCGGTCGCGCGGTGCCGCCCCGGTGATCGCCCCCCTCATCAACTTCGCCCCGGCCGAGACGCCCGAGCTGCTCGCCGCGGCCCTGGCCCGCCTCGAGTCCGGCGTCTACGAGTGGCTCGTCGTCACGAGTGCCACCACGGTCGACGTCCTGGTCGGCAACGGCATCCGGCCCCCTGCCTCGACCCGGGTCGCCGCGGTCGGCGAGACCACCGCCGCCGCCCTGAGCCTGGCGGGCATCCGCGTCGACTTCGTCCCCGAGGGCGACAACTCGGCCCGCGGACTCGTGAAGGAGTGGCCGGCCGACGAGGTCACCGGTCGCGTGCTCGTCCCGCAGTCCGACCTCGCCGAGCCGACCCTCGTCGCCGGGCTGTCGGCCCGCGGGTTCGACGCCGAGTTCGTCTCGGCGTACCGCACGGTGGGCGTGCCCGTCTCGGCCGAGGTGCGCGACGGCGTCGCCGACGGTTCGATCGGCGTCCTGCTCGTGACCTCGGGCAGCGTCGCCCGCCAGATCGCCGCCCAGCTGGCGCCCCTGCCCTCGCAGACCCTCGTCGCGTGCATCGGCCCGCGCACCGCCTTCGACGCCCGTGCCGCGGGGCTGCCCGTGCACCTGATCGCCGAGACCCGATCGGCGGCCGCCCTCGTCGAGGCCGTGGTGGACCACGCCCTCGACGGCCCGTCCGCCGGAACGCCCCCCACCGAGAAGGACTGATGTCCGATTTCCCCCGAGTGCGGCCCCGCCGCCTCCGCGCCACCCCTGCCCTGCGCCGCCTGACGGCCGAGACGCGCCTGCACCCCGCCGACCTCGTCCTGCCGATGTTCGTCCGCGAGGGCATCGACGAACCCACCCCGATCTCGTCCATGCCGGGCGTCGTCCACCACAGCCTGTCGAGCCTGCCCCGGGCCGTCGAGCAGGCCGCCGAGGCCGGTGTCGGCGGGGTCATGCTCTTCGGCGTACCCCTCGAGAAGGACGCCGTCGGATCGGGCGCGACCGACCCCGAGGGCATCCTCAACGTGGCCACCCGCGTGGCCGTCGACGCCGCGCAGGGCGCGCTGGTCGTGCAGACCGACCTCTGCCTCGACGAGTTCACCGACCACGGCCACTGCGGCGTCCTCGCCGCCGACGGCTCTGTCGACAACGACGCCACCCTGGTCCGCTACGACGAGATGGCGGTCGTCCAGGCCGAGGCCGGCTCGCAGCTGATCGGCATGAGCGGCATGATGGACGGCCAGATCGGCTCGGCCCGCGACGCGCTCGACGAGGCCGGCTTCGGCGGCACGGCACTTCTCGCCTACGCGGCCAAGTATGCCTCCGCCTTCTACGGCCCCTTCCGCGAGGCCGTCCAGTCGACCCTGGTCGGTGACCGCCGCACCTACCAGATGGACGCCGCCAACGGGCGCGAGGGCCTCCGCGAGGTCGACCTCGACATCGCCGAGGGTGCCGACGTCGTCATGGTCAAGCCGGCCATGAGCTACCTCGACGTCCTCGCCGAGACCGCCGCGACCAGCACCGTGCCGGTCTGGGCGTACCAGATCAGCGGTGAGTACGCGATGATCCACGCGGCCGCCGCGAACGGCTGGATCGACCTCGACGCCGCGTCGTACGAGAGCGTCCTGTCGATCAAACGGGCGGGTGCGGACGCGATCCTGACGTACTGGGCCACCGAACTGGCCACGCGCCTCCAGAAGGAGCGGTTCTGATGACCGAGCAGAGCAACGACACCTACTTCACCCGGGCCAAGCGGTCCATCCCGGGCGGCGTCAACTCGCCCGTCCGTGCGTACGGCTCCGTCGGCGGGACGCCACGGTTCCTCGTGGGTGCCAAGGGCGCCTACGTCACCGACGCCGAGGGACGCGACTACGTCGACCTCGTCGCCTCGTGGGGTCCGGCGATCCTCGGGCACACCCACCCCGAGGTGCTCGAGGCCGTCCAGCAGGCGGCCGCGCGCGGTCTGTCGTTCGGGGCGTCGACGCCCGCCGAGACCGAACTCGCCGAGCTGGTCCGCGAACGCGTCGCCGTCGGCGACCAGCGACCGATCGGCAAGCTGCGCATGGTGTCCACCGGCACCGAGGCGACCATGACGGCCATCCGCCTCGCCCGCGGCTACACCGGTCGCGACCTGCTCGTGAAGTTCGCCGGGCACTACCACGGGCACTCCGACTCGCTGCTGGCCGAGGCCGGCTCGGGCGTCGCGACCCTGTCGATGCCCGGCTCGGCCGGCATCACGGCCGAGACCGCCGCCCAGACGCTCGTCCTTCCCTACAACGACCTCGACGCCGTGCGTGCGGCCTTCGACGAGCACGGCCCGCGCATCGCCGCCGTCATCGTCGAGGCCGCCGCCGCCAACATGGGCGTGCTCGCGCCGCAGCGGGGCTTCAACCGCAGCCTGTCCGAGATCACGCGACGCCACGGCTCGCTGCTGATCGTCGACGAGGTGCTCACCGGCTTCCGCGTGGGACGCGCGGGCTGGTGGGGTCTCGAGGCCGCTCGGGTCGTCCCGGACGGCGCTGGCTGGGAGCCCGACCTCATCACGTTCGGCAAGGTCATCGGCGGGGGCATGCCGCTCGCCGCCCTGGGCGGTCGCGCCGAGGTGATGGACTTCCTCGCCCCGCTGGGGCCGGTCTACCAGGCGGGCACGCTCAGCGGCAACCCGGTGGCCGTCGCCGCCGGCATCGCCACGCTCAGGCTCGCCACGCCCGAGGTCTACGCCCGGCTCGACACCGTCGCCGACCAGTTGTCGGCCGGCGTCTCGGCCGCCCTGTCCGCCGAGGGCGTCGAGCACAGCGTCCAGCGCGCCGGGTCGCTCTTCTCGTTCGCCTTCACGCCGACGGCACCGAACGACTACGACGACGTCCGCGCCCAGCAGTCCTGGCGCTACCCGCCGTTCTTCCACGCCATGCTCGACGCCGGGGTCAACCTGCCCCCGTCGGTGTTCGAGGCGTGGTTCGTCACGGCGGCCCACGACGACGACGTGGTGTCGCGCATCCTCGACGCCGTGCCCGCCGCGGCCAAGGCCGCCGCGGCCGCGCAGGCGCCGCACTAGCCACCCCGGCCGGCCCACCGGGGCCGGG
>NZ_JACYNS010000076.1:0-12704 GCF_014839405.1 Frigoribacterium sp. CFBP 13605
CAGGTCGGCCCCGGTGGCGTCGGGCGCGAAGCGCAGCGCGCTGGGCATGGCCTCGGTCAGCGGACGCTCGAGCACGTCGACCTCGGTCACGCGGGTCACGTCGAAGTGGGCGTCGACACGGGTGCCGGCCCGGGCGCCGGTCGACTCGTACAGCCGCACGACCACGTCGCCCGTCTCGTCGTCGGCCAGTTTGAGCGACTCGATGCGCACCTGCTCGCCCGAGAGCGACACGAGACCCCCGACCGCCGAGGACGTCGACGGCGTCGAGGCGGCCGAGGTGGTCGAGCTGGCCGAGACGTCCGAGGCCGGAGGGACCTCCGCAGTCGTCGACGCGCCGTGCCCCGCACCCGCCGTGCTGCCGGCACCCGCGCCGAGCACGAACGTCGCCCCGCCGCGTCCGGCGCCGACCACGCGCACGGGCAGGTTCTGCTCGTACCCCGCGCGGACGACCTCGTCGATGGTCGCACCCGGCACGAGCGCGTAGTCGAAGCGGTGGTGACCGATGTCCTGCACGGGGTCCGGGCTGCGGGCCGCGCGCACCAGGCTGACGCGCACCTCGGTCTCGACCTCGCCGGTCTCGCCCACGGTGCGGGTGATGTCGTGGCCGTAGCTGCCCGAGTTCGTCAGGCCGACGCCGTAGCCGGGCTCCTCGACGTGCACCCAGCGGTGCGCCATCACCTCGAACCGGGCGTCGTCCCACGAGGTGTTGGTGTGGGTGGCGCGGCGGACGTGGCCGAACTGGATCTCGGCGCTGTGGTGCTGCGCGTGCAGCACGAGCGGGAAGCTCACCTTGAGCAGCTTCTCGTCCTCGCGCCAGTCGAGCTCGGTGCGGACGTGCACGCGGGCGTCGTCGGCCACGAGCGAGACGAACTGCTCGACCCGCGAGCGGCCGAACGAGCGCTCGACGCGCACCGTGACGCGCAGCGGCCCTTCTTCGACGATCTCGACCGCGTCGGCCTCGACCAGGTCGGTGCGGCTGTGGCGGTAGTGCGCGTCGATGTCCCACGCGTCCCACGCGTTCGGCAGGTCCTCGTGCAGCTGCAGCAGGTTGGCCGCGCGGCCGGCCGGCACCAGCTCGCGGTCGTGCCGCAGGTCGACGATCGAGGTGATCAGGCCGCGCTCGTCGACGACGATGCGCACGAGCCCGTTCTCGACCGTCGCACCCCCCGAGGAGGCGCGGGTCACCACCACCGGCGAGGTCGCGTCCACGGCGACCAGCGGCGCGACGCCCGAGCCGGGCACCGCGACCAGGGCGGCGGCGACACCCGAGGCGTCCTCGACCAGGGCAACGCGGTCGTGACCGGCCGCGTTGACGACGCTGCCGGGCGAGGCCACGGCGACCAGCGCCTCCTCGATCAGCAGGTCGAGCTCGGCGAGGCTGCGGCGGTAGTCGTCCTCGTTCTCGCGGTGCACCCAGGCGATCGACGAGCCCGGAAGGATGTCGTGGAACTGCTGCAGCAGTGTGAGCTTCCAGAGGCGGTCGAGGGCGGCGTACGGGTAGGCGGCACCGGTGCGGACGGCCGCGGTGGTCCACCACAGCTCGGCCTCGCGGAGGCGGTGCTCGGCCTCGCGGTTGCCGCGTTTCTCACGGGCGTGCGAGGTGAACGTGCCGCGGTGCAGCTCGAGGTAGAGCTCGCCGACCCAGACGGGGGCGTCCTCGTACTCGGCACGGGCCTTGGCGAAGAACTCGTCGGGGTGCTCGATCTCGACCCGGGGCGAACCCTCGAGGTCCTTCACCCGACGCTGGCGTTCCATCATCTCGCGGATCGGGCCACCGCCTCCGTCGCCGTAGCCGAAGGGGACGAGCGAGCGCGTGGCGGCGCCCTTCTCTCGGAACTGCCGCACCGCATGGTGCAGCTCTTCGGCCTCGAGGGTCGAGTTGTAGGTGTCGATCGGCGGGAAGTGGGTGAAGACCCGCGAACCGTCGATGCCCTCCCACCAGAAGGTGTGGTGCGGGAACGTGTTGGTCTGGTTCCACGACAGCTTCTGGGTGAGGAACCACTCGAGGCCCGCCAGCTTGGCGATCTGCGGGAACGACGCCGTGTAGCCGAACGAGTCGGGCAGCCAGACGCCGTGCGTCTCGACGCCGAGCTCGTCGGCGAAGAAGCGCAGGCCGTGGGTGATCTGACGCACCATGGCCTCGCCGCCCGGCAGGTTGCCGTCGGGTTCGATCCACTGCGAGCCGACGGGGTACCAGGTTCCGTCGGCGATGGCCTGCTTGATGCCCTCGAAGACGGTCGGGTAGTTCTCTTTCACCCACTGGTACTGCTGCGCCGACGAGCAGGCGAAGCGGAAGTCGGGATACTGCTTCGCCAGCGTCAGCACGTTCGAGAAGGTGCGGGCCGTCTTGCGTTTGGTCTCGCGGATCGGCCAGAGCCAGGCGCTGTCGATGTGCGCGTGGCCGATGCCGCTCAGGGTGTGGGCGCTCGGGACGGCCGGGCTCGCGAGCACCGGGGCGAGCACCTCGCGGGCGGCTGCCGCGGTGCCGACGATGTCGTCGAGGCGCAGCACGTCGAGCGAGCGTTCGAGGGCTCGCAGCACCTCGTGGCGACGCGGGTCGTCCTGGTGCAGCTCCTTCATCATCTGGTAGAGCACCTCGACGTCGAAGCGCAGGCCCCAGACCTCGTGCTCGAAGACGGCCAGCTGCGCGGTGCGGAACCGGTAGATCGGCTCCGTCGGCGCGGTCGACTTCTCGCCGTAGGCGGTCGGAACGAACTCGTTCACCAAGATGTCGGGGTTCCCGGCGGCCTCGACGAAGAAGTGCACGGCTTCGCCCCCGGCGGCCTCGTCGTGCAGGCGCACGTAGGTGTTGCGCGGGTGGATGCCCTTGATCGGCACGCCGTCCGGGGTGTGCACCAGGCACTCGGCCTGGTTGCCCGGCCAGTCGCCGATGAACCCGGGGTCGAGCACGAGCTCGACCGTGTGCCCGGCCCAGTCGGCAGGGACCTCGCCGAGGACTTCGAACCACCAGGTCGACCAGGCGCGTCCCCACGGCTGGCCGATCTCGAAGGGGTCGTACGTCTGGGCCAGGGCCTCGGCGACCGGCACCGGTTCGTCGGGCACCTGCCAGGCGCGCAGGGTGACCGGGGTGGTCGCCGAGTGGACGGCGGGGGTGATGCGCTCGTTCAGCACGCGCTCGATGCGCTCTTCGACGAGTTTCTGGTTCTGGTGCACGGTGGGTCCTCACGGGGTGGGGCCCCGGCGGCGTCGCCGGGTAAGAGGGTGGTCGGGGGGAGGTCGAGGAGGCGCGGGTCGCCCCGGCCCTGCGGGGTCGCGCTTCAGCGCAGGTAGTCGAGCCCGGGGAAGCTCGCCATCGCGTCGCCGAGCAGCGAGCGGGCGACGGTGACCGAGTCGACCAGCGGGTGGTGCGCAAGGGCGCGCACGGCGGCCGCCTTCGAGCCGTCGACGCCGGCCTCGATCGTCTGGCGCTCGACGTACTTCGCGTTCGTGACGAGGCCGACGCCGAAGTCGGGCAGCGAGGTGCCCACGACGGGGTGGGCGCCGCTCGCGTCGACGACGCAGGGCACCTCGACGACGGCGTCCGCGTCGAGTTCGGGCAAGGTGCCGCCGTTCCGCACGTTGAGGATGAGTCGGGCGCTCTGGTCGTAGGCGATGCCGCGCATCAGGGCCAGCGCGACGTGCTCGTAGCCGCCCGAGACGAGGTCGTCCTGGTCGCGGTCGCCCATGCCTGCGGACTGCCGGTTGGTCGCCATGTAGGTCGTCTCGCGTTCGAGTCGGGTGCGTTCCCAGAGGGCGAGGGCCGAGCCGTCGCCCTCGGCGAGTTCGTCGTAGAAGCGGGCCTGTTGGTCGACGAGGTAACCACCGCGGGTCTGCACGGCCAGCTGGTCCGCGTGCAGCACGTCGCGGGTGAAGTAGTAGTAGTGCAGGTACTCGTTGGGCACGGCGCCCAGTTCGGTGACCCAGTCGGCACCGAACAGCTTGCCTTCCTCGAAGGTCTCGATGCGCTCCGGCTGCTCGAAGAGCCGGGGCAGCACGTCGACGCCGTCGACGGTCAGTCCGCGCAGCCAGCCCAGGTGGTTGAGGCCCGCGTAGTCGATGGTGACGCTGTCGAAGGCGTCGTCGGGCACGCGCACGTCGAGGGCTCCGAGCACACGGCGCGCGAGGCCGATGGGGCTGTCGCAGATGCCGATCACCCGGTCGCCGAGCACGCGCGACATCGCCTCGGTCACGACGCCGGCCGGGTTGGTGAAGTTGATCACGAAGGCGTCGGGGGCCAGGGCCTTGACGCGGACGGCGAGGTCCATCACGACGGGCAGGGTGCGCAGGGCGTACGAGATGCCGCCGTAGCCCACGGTCTCTTGACCGATCACGCCGTGCGACAGGCCGATCCGTTCGTCGCAGGAGCGACCGGCCATGCCGCCGACCCGGATCGCCGAGAAGACGAAGTCGGCTCCGCGCAGGGCGTCGTCGAGGTCGGTGTGCAGCGAGACCACGGGCGCGTCGAGGTGCTCGAGTGCCTGCTCTCGCAGCACGCGGGCGACGGCCGAGAGTCTGATCGCGTCGGTGTCGTACAGGGCCACCGAGGTGACCCGGCCCTCGGCGTGGTCGCGCAGCAGCGCCGAGTAGACGAGCGGGACGCGGAAGCCGCCCCCGCCCAGGATGGTCAGCTTCATGCGACGGTCACCGTCACTCCCTTGCGTGCCAGCGCAGCCGAGACGTTCTCGTGCGGCGTCGATTCGGTGATCAGCTGCGTCAACGACGCGCTGGGGGCGACGCGGCCGGCGCCGGTGCCCGGGAACTTGCTCGAGTCCGCGAGCACCGTGGCCCGGTCGCTCACCTCGGCCATGGCGCGCTTGATCGGCACCTGGCTCATGGTCGTGTCGCGGAGGTCGCCGTTGTCGGCGATGCCACTGACGCCCATGAAGGCGTGGTCGGCGTGCAGTAGTCGCAGGCTCTCGGCCGTCAGCGGGCCCGAGACGGACCGGTAGACCGGGTCCCAGTCGCCCGGCAGCAGGATGAGCTGGACGGCACGGTCGTCGCGCAGCAGATCGAAGACCGCGATGCTCGCCGTGATCACCGTGACGTCGCGACCCCGAAGGTGTTCGGCGACGTGCAGGGTCGTGGTGCCGATGTCGAGCACGACCGACTGACCGTCGGCCACCTGGGATGCCGCCGCCGCGGCGATGCGCTCTTTCGCACGGCGATTGACCTGCTCGACCTCGGCGAAGGGGGCATCCGCCTCGACGAGCACGGCGCCGCCGTGGGTCCGTCTCAGCACCCCCGCCTCGTCGAGGCGCTGCAGGTCGCGGCGGATCGTGGCCTCGCTCGTGCTGGTGGCGAGGGCCAGGTCGGTGACCGTCGCCGCCCGCTCGGAGCGCAGCCGATCGAGGATCACGATGTCTCGGACGTCTTTCATGGTCTGAACAGTAGCGCGCAATTTCGAGCAGAAACAATCTTGTAACAAACAAAATCATTCACATTTGTGCGCACATGGGCTAGAAACGTCTCAGCAGGTCGACGCCGACGCCGATCTGACCCGAGGAGGACCCCGTGCAGACCGCACCCCGCACCGCCCCACCCGCCGAGAGCGACGCCCTCGCCGGCATGCTCGTCGTGGGGCAGCTGTTCGCCGACGTGGTGTTCGGTGACCTGCCCGGTGCGCCCGTGCTCGGTCACGAGGTCTGGACCTCGTCGTTCGGGGCCGGCCCCGGCGGCATCGCCAACTTCGCCCTGGTGGGCGCTCGCCTCGGTGTCCCCACCTCGATCGCTGCCGCCGTGGGCGGCGACACGTTCTCGACCATGACCCGCGCCTCCTTGGCTGCCGAGGGCATCGACCTGTCGTACCTCGTCACCGTGCCCGGCTGGGCCCTGCCCGTCACCGCGTCCCTCGGCTACGGCGACGACCGCGCGCTGGTCACCGGCGGCACGCCCGCTCCGATCGGGTCGGACGCCCTGCTGCCCGACGTCCTGCCCGCCGCCGCCGTCGCCCTCGTGCACCTCGAGGAGGCGCGCAGCACCTGGATCGCGCGGGCCACCGCCCAGGGCACCCGCGTCTTCGCCGACGTCGGATGGGACCCGTCCGAACGCTGGGACCCTTCCCTGCTCGAGCAGCTCGACGACTGCCACGCGTTCATGCCGAACCACCTCGAGGCCATGGCCTACACCGGCACCGACTCGGCGATCGACGCCGCACGCCGCCTCGGTGACCGCGTGCCGCTGAGCGTCGTGACCTCGGGCTCGGCCGGCGTCGTCGCCGTCGACTCCGCCAGTGGTGACGAGGTGGTCCGTCCACCCGTGCGGGTGCACGCCGTCGACGCCACCGGGGCGGGCGACGTGTTCGGTGCCGCGCTGGCCGTGGCCGGCTCGCGGTCCGACTGGTCGCTGTTGCAGCGCGTCGACTTCGCCTGCCTCGTGGCCGGCGTCACCGTCTCGCGACCGGGTGGCGCCTCGGGCGCCCCTCGGCTCGACGAACTCGCCGACTGGCTCGGTGCCCATCCGACGGCGGCCGAACCCGGCCGCTACGACTTCGTGCTCGAGGCCCTCCACGACCAGGGCGAGAGCAGCACGACGCTGTTCCGCTGACCCGTACCTCCTGCTCGTCCCCCCGCCCCACTTCGGCTTCCCCCCAACCGATTGAGAGACCCCATGGCACTCCCCACCCGACGCCTCGTCGGCAAGATCGCCGGCACCGTCGCCGTGCTCGCCCTCGTCACCCCCCTGCTCGCCTCGTGCGCCGGTTCGGGCGGGGGTGCAAACGCCTCCGGAGAGACCGACGTCTGGATCTGGCCCGACGGCCTGAGCGACAAGGTGTTGAGCAGCGTGGACGAGACGACGCCGATCAAGGTGTCGACGATCGGCGGCGACTTCAAGCAGAAGCTCGTCACCACGTTCACCGGCCGCACCGGCCTGCCCGCCGTCAGCGGCGTCAAAGGTGAGGACATGCCGTACTTCCTCAGCGAATCCGACCTCTTCACCGACCTGAACGACCTCGGTGCCAAGGACATCGTCGACCAGTTCCCGGCCTGGAAGCTCGCCGAGGCGACGACCGCCGACGGCAAGCTGATCGGCATCCCGATCGACATCGGCCCCACCGCCCTCTACTACCGGGCCGACGTGCTCGCCGCGGCCGGTCTGCCCTCCGAGCCCGCTGACGTCGCCGCGGCGACCTCGACCTGGGACGACTACTTCGCCTTCGGCGAGAAGCTCAAGGCGGCGACGGGGGCGAGCCTCGAGGTCGACATGGGCGACGTGTTCACCAAGTCGATCGGTCAGGGCAGCGCCCGCTTCGTGAACGAGGAGGGCGAGTTCACCGGCGACGGCGACGAGATCAAGGCGGCCTGGGACCGTGCGGTCGAGGCCAAGGAGAAGGGCCTGACCGCCGGGCTCACCGACGGCAGCCCCGACTGGGCCGCCGCCATCACCGGTGGCTCGCTGCCGACGCTGCTCGGTGCCGCCTGGTACCAGGCCGACATTAAGAGCGCCACGGCCGACACCTCGGGCGACTGGCGCGTCGCACCGATGCCCGGCGGCCCCGCCAACATCGGAGGTTCGTTCTTGACGATCCCCGAGGGCACCGACGACCCCGAGGCCGCATTCGCCGTGATCAAGGACATCCTGAGCGAGCAGAACCAGATCGTCGCCTACCAGGACAAGGGCATCTTCCCGTCGGCCACGGCCGCCTACTCGGCCCCCGAGCTGACCGCGGGCGACGAGTTCTTCGGCGGTCAGTCGACCGTCGAGGTCTTCGCGCAGGCCGCCGCCGACATGCCCACCGCGTACACCAGCCCGTTCGAGAACCAGGTCGCGGCGCCCTACATGACCGAGCTGCAGAACGTGCAGTCGCTCGGCAAGGACCCCGACCAGGCCTGGAACGACGCCGTCTCGGCCGGCGAGGCCGCCCTGAAGGCCGCCGAGTAGTGATCCCCACCGTGCTGAGCCCGGGAGCGCGCCCCACCGCGCGCTCCCGGGCGGGGCTGCGCAAGAGCTGGCCCTACTACGTCGCCATCGCGCCGTTCTTCGTGCTCTTCGCGATCTTCGGGCTGTTCCCCGCGGGCTACTCGCTGGTGCTGTCGTTCCAGGACTGGAACGGCCTCGGCTCGCCCGAATGGGTCGGCCTCGACAACTTCCGGGCCCTGGTCGCCGACCAGACCTTCTGGCTGTCGATCAAGAACACCCTGATCATCTTCGCCCTGTCGACCTTCCCGATGATGGTCATCGCCGTGATCGTGGCGGCCATGCTCAACTCGGCGAAGCGGTTCGGCACGTTCTACCGCATCGCGTTCTTCGTGCCGAACGTCACCTCGGTCGTCGCGATGGCGGTGCTCTTCGGCTCGATCTTCGGTGACAGCTTCGGCCTGCTGAACGCCGGCCTGCGGGCCCTCGGCTTCGACGGCGTGGCCTGGCTGTCGACCCCCTGGGCGATCCAGGTCACCATCGCCGTGCTGATCACCTACCAGTGGACCGGTTACAACGCGATCCTGTTCCTGGCCGGCATGCAGTCGATCAGTGGCGAGGTCTACGAGGCCGCCAAGCTCGACGGCGCGGGGGTGATCCGCAGTTTCTGGTCGATCACGCTTCCGCTGCTGCGCCCGACGATCCTCTTCGTGCTGGTGGTCTCGACGATCACCGGCCTGCAGAGCTTCACCGAAGCGCAGGTGCTGACGGCGTCGTCGTCGACGACGAACCCCAACTCCGGAGGCGCGGGTCAAGCCGGTCTCACGACGGTCCTGTACTTCTACCAGCAGGCCTTCAACTACAACCGCTTCGGCTACGGAGCAGCCATCGCCTGGGCCGTGTTCCTGCTCGTCGTGATCTTCGTGATCATCAACTGGCGGCTCGGATCGGGCAAGAAGGAGAAACCCGTGGACGTCGATCCCGTCTCCCCGCGCGAGGAGGTGGTCGCGCGATGAGCACGATCGTGAACGCCGCCCGCGGCGTGACCGCCGAGGTCGTCGACGCCACGGCGGACGACGATCCGAAGCAGCGTCGTGGCCGGGCCGCCGGGCGCGGCGCGAAGGTGCCGACCTCGCGAGCCGTGCTGCACGGCCTGCTCGCCGCCGGAGCCGTCGTCTCGCTGTTCCCGTTGTACTGGCTCGTGGTCATGGCGAGCAACACGACGAGCGACATCTACAAGTCGCCGCCCGTGCTCGTGCCCGGCACGCACCTGTTCGACAACATCCGCGCGGTGTTCGAGACCATCGACTTCGGTGGCTCGTTGCTCAACACGGTGATCGTCGCCGTCTCGGTCACGGCACTCGTGCTGTTCTTCGACTCGATCGCGGCGTTCACCTTCGCGAAGTTCTCGTTCCCGGGCCGCAAACTGCTCTTCACCCTGTTGCTCGTCACCTTCATGCTGCCCGCTCAACTCAGCGTGATCCCGCAGTTCATCACGATGATCAACCTCGGGTGGGTCGGTCAGCTGCAGGCCCTGATCGTGCCCGCCGCGGCCAACGCCTTCGGCATCTTCTGGCTGCGCCAGTACATCGTGTCGGCCGTGCCCGACGAACTGATCGACGCCGCCAAGATCGACGGCGCCGGGTTCTTCCGTCAGTACCTCACGGTCTGCATCCCGCTGATCCGCCCGGGCCTCGGCTTCTTGGGCGTCTTCACCTTCATCGCCTCGTGGAACGACTACCTCTGGCCCCTGATCGTGCTGAACGACCCGGGCACGCTGACGCTGCAGGTCGCGATGAGCCAGCTGAACAGCGCCCACGGCAAGGACTACGGCATGGTCATGGCGGGGGCCCTGCTCGCCGTCCTGCCCCTGATCATCGTGTTCCTCATCGGTGCCAAGCAGTTCATCGGTGACATCGCGAAGGGGGCGCTGAAGTGACCGAGGCCGTCGTCGGCCCCGAGGTCGTCGCGGCCTCGGGGGCCCACGAGATCGGCCAGCACGCGGCCGACGTCGTCGCCGCCTTCGTGCGGGCCGAACCCCATGGCGTGCTCGGCGTGGCGACCGGCTCGTCACCCGAGCCGCTCTACGCCGAGCTCGTGCTGCGCCGACAGGACGGCCTGCGCACCTGCGGCCTGACCCTCGTCGCGCTCGACGAGTACGTGGGGCTCGAGGCCCACCACCCCGAGAGCTACCGTACGTTCGTGCGTGACCGCATCGCGAGGCCGCTCGGCGTCGACGACGACCGGGTCGTCGTGCCCGACGGGTCGTGCCCCGACCCCGTCGACGCGACCCTCGCCGCCGACGCGCACGAGAGGCGCATCGTCGAGCTCGGCGGAGTCGGGCTGCAGATCGTCGGCATCGGGGCCAACGGCCACCTGGGCTTCAACGAGCCCGGTTCGCCGTTCGACGGCCGCAGCCGCGTGGTCGAACTGGCCGACCGTACCCGCCTCGACAACGCCCGCTACTTCGGTGGCGACGCCCGGGCCGTGCCGTCGCACGCGATCACGCAGGGGCTCGGGACGATCATGGCTGCGCGGCAGGTGCTGCTGGTCGCGCGCGGTCGCGCGAAGGCCGCGGCGCTCGCCGCGGCCTTGCAGGGCCCGGTGACCGAGTCGGTGCCCGCCTCGCTGCTGCGGCGCCACCCGCGTGTCACGATCGTCGCGGACCGGGAGGCGTTGGGCGCGGTCTGACCGCCCCGCGCCTCCCGCGCGCCTCCCGCCCCCCGCGCCTCCTGCGACCGCCCCCACCACAGAGAGCACCATGACCCACCTCGACGACGTCGCCCCCGGTTCCGCCTCACGGCTCGCCCCCCGCTCGTGGCTGCACAGCGACGCCCCGACCCATTCGCTCGACGGGCCGTGGCGGTTCCGACTGCTGCCCGAGGCTCCCCTCGACGACGAGGCACGGGTCCCCGAGGTCGCCGACCCCGAACTCGACGACGCCGACTGGGATGAGCTGCCGGTGCCCTCGCACTGGGTGCTGCACGGGCACGGGTCGCCGATCTACACGAACCTGCAGTACCCGTTCCCTATCGATCCGCCGCACGTGCCCGACGAGAACCCGACCGGAGAGTACCGACGCACGGTCGTCGTGCCGGCGTCGTTCCGGAGTGGCGCGCGCGTCGTGCTGCGGTTCGACGGCGTCGACGGCCTCGCGACCGTGTGGCTGAACGGCGTCGAGCTCGGCTGGACGACGGGCAGCCGCCTCGCCACCGAGTTCGACGTGACCGACGCGCTGGTCGAGGGGGCCAACGCCCTCGCGGTCCGGGTGAACCAGTGGTCGGCGGCCAGCTACCTCGAGGACCAGGACCAGTGGTGGATGCCCGGCATCTTCCGCAGCGTCACCCTGCAGTCGCGCCCCGCCGCGGCCCTCGACGACGTCGACCTGCGGGCGTCGTACGACCACGCCACCGGGGCGGGCCGGCTCGACCTCGACGTGGTCGGCGCGTTCCCCGTGACCTTGCGCGTGCCGGCACTGGGCGTCGACGTCACCTGGGCGACCCCGGCCGACGTGGCTCCCGTCGACCTGCCCGCGGTCGAGCCGTGGAGCGCCGAGGTGCCGCGCCTCTACGACGCGACCGTCGCCTCGCCGGGCGAGACCGTCTCGTTGCGGGTGGGGTTCCGCACGGTGCGCATCGTGGGCGACTCGTTCGAGGTCAACGGCCGCCGCGTGACCTTCCGGGGCGTCAACCGCCACGAGTCCCACCCGGTGCGAGGACGCGTGTTCGACGAGGCCGAGGCGCGTGCCGACCTCGAGCTGATGAAGCGGGCCCACGTGAACGCGATCCGCACCGCGCACTACCCGCCGCACCCGCGACTCCTCGACCTGGCGGACGAGTACGGCTTCTGGGTCGTGCTCGAGTGCGACCTCGAGACCCACGGCTTCTGGGACGTCGAGTGGCGCGGCAACCCCAGCGACGAACCCGCCTGGTGCGATGCCTACCTCGACCGGATCGCCCGCACGGTCGAACGCGACAAGAACCACCCGAGCATCGTGATGTGGTCGCTCGGCAACGAGTCGGGCACGGGGCGCAACCTCGCCGCCATGGCGACCTGGCTGCACGGGCGCGACGCCACCCGACCGGTGCACTACGAGGGCGACCTGGCCGGCGAGTACACCGACGTCTACTCGCGCATGTACCCGACCCTCGAAGAGATCGCGTCGGTCTGCGGCGAACCGGCCACGACGATCCACGAGACCGAGGGCGCCCAGGGTGCCCGGCAGCGGCAGAAGCCCTTCGTGCTCTGCGAGTACGGCCACGCGATGGGCAACGGCCCGGGCTCGTTCGCCGACTACGAGGCGGCCGTCGACCGCTGGCCAAGCCTGCACGGAGGCTTCGTCTGGGAGTGGCGCGACCACGGCATCGCCACCCGCACCCCCGACGGCACGCCGTACTTCGCCTACGGCGGCGATTTCGGCGAGGTCGTGCACGACGGTCAGTTCGTCATGGACGGCCTGCTGCTCTCGGACGGCACGCCCACCCCGGCCCTCGCCGAGTTCGCCGCCGTGATCACCCCGGTCCGCGTGCGTCTGCTCGACGCGGCCCGACTGGTCACCGTCGAGAACCGACGGCACACCGCGTCGACCGACGACGTCGAGGTGCGCTGGCAGCTCGAGCACGACGGTCACGTCGTCGCCTCGGGCGTGCTCGACGTGCCGTCGCTGACCGCGCAGTCGACCGCGACGGTCGAGGTCCCCGAGGAGGCGCGCGCGGCAGGCGACGCCGCCACCGTCCGTGAGGCCCACCTCACCGTCACGGCGGTGACGCGTCACGACCTGCGCTGGGCCGGGGCCGGCCACGTGCTCGGGCGCGACCAGGCGCTCGTGGCGAGTCGCCCGGCGGCCCGCA
>NZ_JACYNS010000077.1:0-12668 GCF_014839405.1 Frigoribacterium sp. CFBP 13605
GTCCTCACGGACCGGCGGGGCCGACGCGTCGTCACGGACCGGCGGGGCGGACGCGTCGTCACGGACCGGCCCGGGCGTCGTGTCGGGGCCGTCGACGCGGGTGGGCGGCGGCGCGAGGCCGTCGGCGCGGACGCCGACGACGTCGTCGAGCCGGGCGACCTGCTCGTCGAAGCGCGAGGGCGCGGCGTCCGGCCCACGACCGGCCGAGCCGTGCCCTCCGGTCAGCAGACGCGTGGTCTCCGACATGGCGTTCAGGGCGTGACCCGCGTGTGTCAGGCCGATCCGCGACAGGGAACCCTCGGGGGCACGGAGCGCAGCTCGTTCCGCGGCGCCGCCGAGCCGTGCGAGGCCCGTCGCCGCCTTCGTCCCGCCGACGGCTGCGCCGCCGACCGGGACGAAGAACGAGGCCACGCCGAGGGTGGCGTAGGTGCCGGCCGCGACCGGGTCCTCGTCGTACATCTCGGGCGTGCCCACGATGCCCTGCGTGACGCCCTCGATCGTGGTGCGGTACCAGTCGACGGCCGGCTGGGCGGCCGCCGGCACCGTGCCGGGAGGTGCGTACGCGAGCGCGATCGTCGCCGGACTCGTGATCGCGATGGCCCCGAGCCCCTGGAGCAGGCCGCCCCAGGCCTTGAGGCCGAACTCCTTGGTGACGCCCGTGCCGCCCTGGATGTCCCAACCCACCAGGGCACCGGCGCCGTAGGCCGCCTCGGCGATGAACATGCCGAGACCCGTGCCCATCGACTCGGAACAGGTCTTGTGCGGGTCGCCCGGGGCGCCGTAGGGCAGGTCCTTCATCGAGTCGAGCTGCTCGGCCGACAGGCCCACTTGCTCGGGGAAGCACATCGGGTCGGTGCGCAACGCGTTGATGCCGTTCTCGCACTCGGCTCGGGCCGCGTCGATCTTGGCGACCTCGGCGTTCACCTCGCCGAGCAACTCGTCGTTGCGGTTGCGCGAGGGGATGTGGTCGTACCACTCGACCGTGGTCTCGTCGGGGCCGCTCGAGATGTACGAGTTGTAGCTCTCGGTGCTGTAGGTGACGCCGCCGGACACCTCGGCGGTGAAGGCCTCGGCCTCGGTGACGAGCTCCTTGAGCCGGGCGACGGGCGCGGCGACGGCCGTGGCGAGGTCGTCGAGCAGCGTCGCGACCTGGCCGAACGTGTCGCCGAGGGTCTGCGTGCTCGTGCCGACCGGGTCCATGGCGACGAACAACTGCTCGGCCTCGGGCGCCGCGTAGACGCCCGACAGCCCGGACCAGGAGGTGACGACGCCCGCACCCTTCTCGGCGATGGCGGTCGCCGTGCTGCGGAAGGTGGCGGCGGACGTCGAGATCGCCGCCGGGTCGATGGTGACGCCGGGGATCGCACCGGGGACGATCAGCGAGGGGCTCATCGGGGCACCCCCGGGGTCGAGACGGGCGGGATGCCGGCGGCGCTCTGCTCGCTCGCCAGAGCGGGTGCCTCGGCGGCCGCCGTCACGGCGGCGGATTGAGCGTTCGCCGCCATCTCCTCGTCGCCCGCGACGTAGGCGATGGTCGCCTCGGCGGCACCGGTGCCGCACGACTCGATGCGGTTCACGACCGACGTGAGGGTCGTCGCCTCGGACTCGATCAGCCCCAGCACCGCGTTGGCCACGCCCACGAGGAGGTCGCCGACACCGCCGCTCAGCTCTTCGTGACCGGTCTCCAGGCCTCCGGCCGCGGTGCCGAGGTCGCCGGCCGAGACCTGGACCTCGGCCAGGACCGACTGCACCCCGCTGGGCGAGATCGACCACGAACTCATGAGCGTGCCCCTTCGTCGGTCGTCGCGGGCGCGGCCGTCGCGGGCGCAGCCGTCGCGGGCCTCGGCCCACCCGGGACCGCCTCGACCACGACGCGCCCCCCGGTGTTGCGGACGAGCGCCTGCACGACCGCGTCGGACACCGGGTCGGTCCCCGGCGCGTACGCCTCGGTCAGCCAGCTGCCCGCCTCGACGTCGACCCCGAGCAGGACGGAGGCGTCGGCCGGGTCCTCGACGTAGGTGCTGCGCACGATCGCCAGCACGAGCCCGTCGTCGGTCGCGATCTGCAGCCCGCCGCCGTTCCAGAGCTTGCCCAGCCCGAGGTACGGGTCGATCTCGGCGGCTGCGCGGGCACCGTCGACGGCGGTCACGGGCTCGGGCGTCACCACGGTGTACTCACGAGGCACGGTGCACCCCCGGCGGGGTCATCGCAGCGAGGATCTCGTCGGCGCCGACGGCCTCGACAGCATCGGCGAAGCGGTGCCAACGGACTGCGGCCGCGGCACCGTCGACAGCACCAGCACCAGCACCGACCTCGGCGTCACCGGCCGGCCCCTCGTCGAACGACACGAGCACCGACGGCGTCCGCGACGACCCGAGCACCCGTCCGCCGACCCGACGGACAAGGCCCTCGACGTCCAGCTGCATGCCCCGAACGCCCCGGGCCCCGACGACGGCGGCGAGTGGCTGCGGTGCGACCCGGTCGTGGGCGGACACCGTCCCGTCGGCCCGGCCGGACATCGACCACGCCGTGGCCAGGAGGACCTGCTGTCGACCGGCCACGTCGGCGAGCGCGTCCGCGACGACGCCCGGCGCGACGGCTCCGGTCACGACGATGCGGGTCTCCTCGATCACCCCGTCGTCGCTGCGCGCGATGCGCACCCAGCCCCGATACCTCGGCCCGGAGGCGTCACCGCCTGCCACGTGGAACCGCGTCTCGGAGGGCATTCGGCTGCGCGCGGCGGCCGTGAAGAAGTCGCGGTCCCAGGCCGTCGTGGCCGGTTCGGTCGTCCCCCACAGGGTGCGCGTGCCGGGCGCGAGCGCCTCGACGAGTCGTTCGAGCGTTCCGCCGAGTCGGGCCTCGGCCCGCGCCCGGTGGTGGGTGACGACGGCGAGCTGCGTCCACGGGACGGCGTCGGGGTCGACGGTGCGTCCCTCGTCGAGCCGGACCGACGACGGCGCCTCGTCCTGCGGCAGCGGGTAGCCGTCCTCGGTCACCCCGAGGCCGTGGGCCGGTGATCGCACCGGCTCGAGCGTGACCGCCCGACGCAGCGAACCGTCGGAGGCGCGGGTCAGCCAGACCCCGCCGAGCACGTCGAGCAGGTGGAACAGCGAGTACGTGAGCCGCGATGCGGGATCGGTGACGAGGGCGACGCGGGTGCCCGGCCCGGCACAGTCGACAAACAGGGCCGAGAGGCCGCTGGACACCCCGACGACGGGCTTGCTCGAGCGCGACTCGACCCAACCGGGCCCGTGCGTGTCGAGCATCGGGTGCAGCAACGAGACGGTCGTCGTGGCATCGTCGGTCATGGCTTCCCCCCGGTAGCGGCGACGACCATCGTACGGGGGCGGCGCTCCCGGCCGCCGTCGGCCGAACGCCCCACGAGCCCGTACCCCGATGACGTGGGAAGAGACGTGACGGCGGTGGTGACCAGGCCGTGAGCCCGGCCGTCACGTCACCTCAGAGAAGAAGAGAGCGAGTGACGGGAATCGAACCCGCGCTATCAGCTTGGGAAGCTGAAGTTCTACCATTGAACTACACTCGCGCGGCGCCTCAGAGGCGCGTCAGACCACTATAGCGGCCCGCGCCTCCCGTGCTCCCCCCGCCCTGCCGAGCGTGTGGCACCGCCGAACGGACATCGCACCGCCGCGTTCCGCGGTGTGACGTCCAGCAGGCGGTGCGACTCCGCGCACCACCGGCAGGAGGCGCGCTCAGGCTCCCGTCGCGACCGAGACGATGCGCAGGTCGACCGACGCCGGCGGAACGGGCTCCCCGCTCACGCGGTCGAGCAGCGCCTGGGCGACCGCACGGGCCACGAGCGGGCCGGAGCCGCTCTCGTCGACCGCGATGTCGAGGGTGATGCGGGTCTCGAGGTCGGCCACGGCGATGCCGACGAGGGGCACGGGTCGGCCGGGGGCGGCGGCCTCGGCGGAGGCCGGGTCGGCGCGCTCGGCGTCGGGGATCTCGGAGGCGGGGACGCCCGGGTCGGCCGACGTGGCTCCGGCGACCGAGGCGTCGCTCTGCACGGTCGAGCCCACGACCCCTCCGCCACCGACGACGGCGCTCAACCCCTGGAGGGCCGAGCGGACGACGCTGCCGAATCCGGGCCGGGCCCGGACGTGCACGACGCCGTCGACCGACGCCGCGATCTCGCCGAGCTCGGCGGCGAGCAGGGACAGGTCGGCCGGGCTGATCGGGGCCCGCAGGCCGTCGTCGTCGCTCACGCCGCGCCTCCTTCGCTCTGCAGGTGGACGTCGTCGACGACCACGTCGACGCTCTCGAGGGTCAGTTCGGTCTGACGGGACAGGCTCGACGACACCGCCGACTTGACCGCCTCGGCGAGCGGGGGCAGCGGTTCGCCGAAGAGGCCGCTGACGACGACCTCGACCCGGACGAGCGCACTGGGCACGCTGACGTCGCCGTGGATCGTGCACGAGATGACCATGGCTCCGTCGACGCCGTCGCCCGCCTCGCGGATGAGTGACCTCACGGCGCCCTCGGTGATGTGCAGGGTGGAACGCTCGTCGATCGAGGCGAGCGGGATCTGCCTCCCGGCCCGCGACTCGAGGCGCACGCGGTCCATCACGCCCGAGATCCAGCTCGGGTCCGGTGCGGGGCTCGCCGCGGCGTCGGACTCGAGCAGTCGGGCCCCCATCGCCCGGAGGCGTTCGAGGGCGGCGAGCTGGGCCCGGGCCTCGGGCGACTCCTCGATCTCGGGGTCGTAGGGCTGCCGACCGGCGTCGAGGTAGTCGACGAGACGCTCGGGCGAGACCCCGTCCTCGGCACCGTCGACGGGCTCGTCGGGCGACGGGCCGGCGTCGCCCGGCGCACCCGGCTCGACGGGCGCAGCCGGGTCGACGGGCCCACCCGGGTCGACGGACTCGCCCAGGGCGACGGGCACGTCGGGTGGGGTCGGGTCTTCGTGGGCGTGGTCGGTGCCGTGAGGACGGTCACTCATCGCCAGGCCTCCATCTCGCGGGTCAGGGTCTCTCGGGCCCGGGCCAGTTGCCCCCGGACCGCGGTCACGGTGGTGCCGGTCCGTTCGGCGATCTCGGTGTACGACTCGCCACCGACCTCACGCAGCGCCCACACCTGCCGTTGGCTGGCCGGGAGCCGCGCGAGCGCCGCACGCAGCGCCTCCATGGCGTCGTTCGAGGACGCCCGGCGTTCCGGATCGGTCGTGGGCGTCGCCGCCGGCAGCTCGAGGTCGTCGACGTCGTCGGTGAGGCGTCGCGACCGGATCAGGTCGAAGGCCTTGCGCGACACGATGCGCATCATCCAACCCTTGACCGCCGCGGGCGTCTGCAGCGTCGGCAGTTCGCGCCAGATCGTGATGGACGCCTCCTGCACCGCGTCGGTCGCGTCGGCTCGTGAACCGGTCAGCCGGGTGGCGTACGCCGTCATCAACCCCAGATGGCGTCGGAGCAACACCTCGAAGGCCCGCTCGTCACCCTCGGCGGCACGCGACGCGAGCACGGCGTCGGTGGCCTCGGTCAGGTCCGCCGCCATGTCCGCCTCCTCTGCTGCTGCGTCCGCCCGGGCCCCCAGGACGAGGAGGCGCGGGTCACGACCCGTGGACGAGTCACGACCCGTGGATGAATGGTGACGCATTCCGTGACGTTCGGGCCACGGAAGGCGTCTCATCCCTGGATACACCGGAATCGGTGCGCGCGGGAGACCGTGACCGGACCCGTCGGCGGCGCGTCCGGTAAGACCGAAGGGCGACGCCGACCCGTCGCACATCGTCCGATCAGAAGGAGACACCGATGGCCACCACCGACGAGACCCCGACGAGCACCGTCCCGAGAGGCACCGTCGGGGTGCCCGGCAGGACGGTCGTCGCCGACGGCGTCGTCGCCACGATCGCCGGAATCGCCGCCCGTGGAGTGCCCGGCGTCTTCGCCCTCGGTGGCGGCACCGCGCGGGCGTTCGGCGCCCTGCGGGACGTGATCGGCACGACGGACCTCGGTCAGGGCGTCCGCGTCAAGGTCGGCGAGACCCAGGTCGCCGCCGACGTCACGATCGTCGTCGGGTACCCGGCCCCCCTGCACACGGTCGCCGAACAGGTGCGTGCCGCGGTGGCCGGGGCGATCGAGCAGCTCGTCGGCATGGAGGTCGCCGAGGTGAACGTCGCGATCGTCGACGTCCACATCCCCGGTGACGACGACGTCGACCCCACCAGCGAGAGCCGCGTCTCGTGACCGCCACCACCACGGGCATGGCCATCGGCGCCGTGCTCGCCGTCTCGGCCCTGGCCTTCGGGTTCTGGGGCTTCGTGCTCGTCGCGGTCTTCATCGCCGTCGGCGCGCTCGTCGGGCGCGTCGTCTCGGGCAGGACCGACGTGGCCGGGCTGCTGGACGCCCTGCGCGGACGGCGCTCGTCGTCATGACCACCGCCGGCACGGATCTCGCCGAGACGGGACGCGTCGTCGCGGGGCACGTCGGCATCCCCGCCAAGGTGCTGCAGAAGGTGGCGGTGGCCGTCGTCGCCGAGACCCTCCACGTGCGTCGGGCCGACGTCCGCGTCCTGGCCGAGGACGACGCCGGCCAGCTCGCCCTTCGCGTCTCGACGCCGGTCCGCGTCCCGATGCTCTCCGAGGCCGTGACCATGCCCGAGGGCGGGGTCGTCGCCGTCGTCCGCGACCTCCAGTCCACCCTGACCCGTCGGCTCTCCGAACTCGCGGGGCGCACCGTGTCCCGCGTCGACGTCACCGTCAGCGGCAGCCGCACCGACCGGACGGGGCGCACCTCGTGAGCGGGATCGACCCCGGCCTCCACCGCCGCGTCCTCCGACGCGAGCAGCACTCCTCGCGCTCGGGCAGCGCGATCGTCGTGCTCGTGCTGCTCACGCTCGTCGTCGGGTACGTCGGCGTGGAGGCCGTCTACGCCGCGCTCGGTCGACGGGCCCTGCTCTTCTCCCCGCTCGACGTCCTCGCGACGCTGACGTCGTCGGTCGACGGCGGCGGCACCTCGGGCCTCGTGCTCGGCGCCGGCGTCGTCGCGGCGATCCTGGGCCTCGTCCTGATCGGCCTCGCCGTGACGCCCGGCCGTCGCGGACGCCACACCATCGACGACGACCGCGTGGCGGTGGTCGTCGACGACCGGGTCATCGCGTCCTCGCTCGCCCGGGCCGCCCGTGTCTCGGGGCGCCTCTCGGACCAGCAGGTCTCGGCGTGGGTGTCCCGTCGTCGGGCCCAGATCGACCTGACGCCCGCGTCCGGCCTCGCGGTCGACGAGCAGTCGGTCGAGGCCGCCACCCGCTCCGAACTCGAGTCGGTCGCCTACCGGCCCGAGCTCACGGCTCGCGTCCGCACGACCGACACGGGGAGGGTCGGCGCATGACCTCGAGCAACCGGTTCGCGAACCGCCTCCTCCTGTTCGTCGTCGGCCTCGTCGCCCTGGCCGTCGGAGCGTTCCTCGTGATCGTCGCCCTGCCCGGCGGCGGCGTCCTGCGCGACCTGCTGTCACCCGCGTCCTCGGCCCTCGACGACGCCGTGGCGGCGACGCCGATCGACCCGTCCGGCGCGACGGGCGGCAGCTGGCTACCGGTGGCCCTCGCCCTGCTCTGCCTGTTGCTCGTCATCGTCTTCGTCGTCGCGATCCCCGCCCACGGGCACGGTCGCACCGACAGCGTCGTCGTCCAGGACGACCCGGCCGGCTCGATCGCCGTGTCGAGCTCGTTCGCCGACACCGCGATCACCGACGCGCTCCGCGACCGCCGCGACGTGGCCTCGGTGGGCGTCTCGGCGTGGACGGTCGCAGGTCGGCCCGCCCTCAAGGTGCGGGTGCGGCTGACCGCGGGATCGTCCCCGGCACCCGTGGTCGCGGCGGCGTCCGACGTCGCCCGCGGTCTCGACCGCGTGCTGGGCGAGACGGTGCCCGTGCTCGTCGAGATCACCGGCGCCTCGGCCGTGCGCAAGGGGGCCGACAGCCGCGTGTCCTGACGACCCGCGCCTCCTCGGCTCCGCGACCCGCGCCTCCTCGGCTCGGCGACCCGCGCCTCCTCGGCTCCGCGACCCGCGCCTCCTCGGCTCGGCCTCAGCGGACGGCGAGCAGGATCTTGCCGCTGTGCCCGCCGGACTCCATGCGCTTGTGGGCCGTGGCGACGAACTCGAGCGGGTAGACGCTGTCGAGCACCGGTCGCACCGACCCGGCCTCGACCAGCGGCCAGACGTGCTCGCGCACCTCGGCCATGATCGCGCGGCGTTCGTCGAGGGGGCGGGCGCGCAGCGTGGTGGCCCAGACCCGACCGCGCTTGGCCATCAGGCGCGACAGGTCGATCGTGGCCGACGGGCCGCCCTGCACGGCGATCACCATGATCCGGCCGTTCACGGCGAGCGCCTCGACGTCGCGGGCGATGTAGTCGCCACCGACCAGGTCGAGAACGACGTCGACGCCGCGGCCCTCGGTCAGCTCGTCGACGACCGCGACGAAGTCCTCGGTCTTGTAGTCGATGCCGCGCGCGGCGCCGAGCTGTTCGCAGAACGACGTCTTGTCGGCCGTCCCGGCGGTGGCGTAGACGGTCGAGCCGAGCGCCACGGCCATCTGGATCGCGATCGAGCCGACGCCGCTGGCGCCGCCGTGCACGAGCAGGGTCTCGCCCGGCTTCAGCCCGGCGCTCATGAAGACGTTCGACCAGACGGTCGCGACGGCCTCGGGCAGGCCCGCCGCCTCGACGAGGTCGACGCCGCGCGGCAGGGGCAGCACCAGGCCCTCGTCCACCTGCACGCGGTCGGCGTAACCACCGCCCGGCAGCAGGGCCACGACGTAGTCGCCGACGGCCGCGGCGGTGACGTGCTCGCCGGTCGCGACGACGGTGCCGCTGACCTCTAGCCCGGGCCAGCCGGGCGCCCCGGCGGGCGACGGGTAGTGCCCCTCCCGCTGGTTGACGTCGGCGCGGTTGACGCCCGCGGCGGCGACGTCGATCACGACCTCGCGGGGGCCGGGCACCGGCTCGGCGACCTCGGAGACGACGAGGGCGGAGGGCCCTCCGGGCACGGGGACGGTGATGGCACGCATGCGTCCATCCTCCCCCCGTGGCCCCGCACGCGCTGACTAGTCTTGTCGCGTGCTGCTCTCCGACCGCGACATCAAGCTCGAACTCGACGCCGGCCGAATCGGCCTCGACCCCTACGACCCGACGCTGATCCAGCCGTCGAGCATCGACGTGCGGCTCGACCGGTTGTTCCGGCTCTTCGACAACCACAAGTACCCGTTCATCGACCCGGCCGCGGACCAGCCCGAGCTGACCCGCCTGGTCGAGGCGAAGGCCGACGAGCCGTTCATCCTGCACCCGGGCGAGTTCGTGCTGGGCAGCACCTACGAGTTCGTCACCCTGCCCGACGACGTCGCGGCCCGCCTCGAGGGCAAGAGCTCGCTCGGGCGCCTCGGCCTGCTGACCCACTCGACCGCGGGCTTCATCGACCCCGGCTTCGGCGGGCACGTCACGCTCGAGCTGTCGAACGTCGCCACCCTGCCGATCAAGCTCTGGCCCGGCATGAAGATCGGCCAGCTCTGCTTCTTCAAGCTCAGCTCACCCGCCGAGCACCCGTACGGCTCGTCCCAGTACGGCTCGCGCTACCAGGGCCAGCGCGGCCCGACCGCCAGCCGGTCCTTCCAGGGCTTCGTGCACACGGACGTCTCCGCCCGCGACTGACCGCTGCGCGCTCGCGCTGCGCGCGTTCGCCCCGCGCTTGCGCCGCGTTCGCGCCGTGCGTTCGCGCTGCGCGTTCGCGCCGCGCTCGTCGAGAACGCAGGAGGCGCGGGCCGCGTCCCCGACGGACGCCTCCTCCGGAGACGAGAAAGGGGTGCGGAAGGAACCCGACTCCCTCCGCACCCCGGCGACACGAGAGAAACCCGACGTCGATCTCGTGCGCTGTGACTCGCGGTCCTGAACCTTTCACCGCGAGGCCACTTCATTCTGCGGCTCTCCGCTCCTCGGGCAAACCCGGCAATGTCCGAAAAACGAAATGAAAGCTCAGCTTGCGAAGCGGTGGCAAAAAGTCACCCGTCACCCTTCGAGGGTGTCGCGGGGTGACCGCCCGAACTCGGCCGTGTACTGGGCCGCGAAGCGGCCCGCGTGGGCGAAACCCCAGCTGAGCGCCACGCCCGCGACGGTGTGGCCGAGGGTCGGATCGGCCATGACGAGGTCCCCGTGCGCGCCGCGCAGCCGCGCCCGCCGCAGTTCGGCCATGGGCGTCGAGTCGAGGTGGCGACGGAACGCCAGCTGCAGGGCGCGGGGGGTCACCCGAGCCGCCTCGGCGATCTCGACGACGCCGATGTCGTCGTGCGCGTGCTGCTCGATGTAGTCGCGAGCCCGACGCACGGTCGACGGGAGGGGCGTGAGGCCGTCGGCACCGCCGACGCCGACCACGTTCGTCTCGAAGGCCTCGAGGTAGGCGGCCACGAGCGACCGGAACGCCGAGCCCCGCACCAGCTGACTGGCCATGGCGGCGTCGTTGCGGATGACGTGCTCGTGCACGTGCCGGACGAGGTCGGACCAGTAGCGGCCGAGCGAGGGCGAGACCGCCTCGGCCGCGGTCGACCGGAGCCCCCCGGGGGCGGTGAGCCGCATGGCCTCCAGCTCGCGTTCGACGGCGGTGCGGTCGAGCATCACCTGCCCGAGCACGAGGTCGTACGACAGCATGACCTTGGCGTCGTGCGACGGGAACGAGAACGGTGCGCCCGGCTCGACCCTGAGCTCGTGGTCGCGGGTCCGCAGCGACAACCGGCCGGCCATCACGCCGCCGGCGACGAGGAACCCGGTCGGATCGCTCTCGGACAGCAGGCGTCCCCGCCGGTACTCGAAGCGGCAGAGGGCGAAGCGCGTGTCGCCGGACACGGCGCGACTGTAGGTGAACGGTTCGGGGCCCTCGCCTTCGAGGCGCGTGATCTTGTAGTTCTTGCGGATCAGCGCGTGCGCGACCTCGCGATCCGTGGTCGAGACGCTGCGGACCCGCGGGTCGACGAGCGCCTCGAAGGTCTGCGCCCTGGGGGGCGCCGCGGTCGGATCGGTGGTGGCGTCGGTCGG
Organism: Frigoribacterium sp. CFBP 13605; assembly: GCF_014839405.1. NCBI lineage: Bacteria > Bacillati > Actinomycetota > Actinomycetes > Micrococcales > Microbacteriaceae > Frigoribacterium > Frigoribacterium sp. CFBP 13605. Next base: position 11,029 of record NZ_JACYNS010000077.1, read on the forward strand.
CGCGGTGTCCGTGGGCGTGGTGTCCGTGGGCGCGGTGTCCGTCGGCGCGGTGTTCGTGGGCGTGGTGCGGAGTGCAGCTGATCCGGCGACTGGTGAGGCCGCCTGCGGTGTGGACGTCACGGTCGTTCCCCTCGGGTGGGACGGTGATCCGGGGTGGTTGGTCCCGGGTGGTCCTCCCGACGTCGGTGTCGAGTGACCTACCCGAGAGTATCCAACAGACGAACTGGACGCGCGCCGCATCCTGGGGCAGGGCACCGCCCGGTCGGGTGCGGTCGCAGTCCGCGTAGCGTCGGGTCATGGACTACAGAACCCTCGGAAACAGTGGAGCCTCGGTGTCGGAGCTGACCCTCGGCACCATGACCTTCGGCGCCGAAGCCGACGAACCGACCTCGCACGCCATCCTCGACGCCTTCGTGGCCGGAGGCGGCACGCTCGTCGACACCGCCGACGTCTACAGCGCCGGCACCAGCGAGACCATCATCGGCCGGTGGCTGGCGAGCCACCCCACGGACGCCGACCAGGTGGTGCTCGCGACCAAGGGACGCTTCCCCATGGGCGACGGGCCCAACGACGTCGGGCTGTCGCGTCGTCACCTCGCGAAGGCCCTCGACGCCTCGCTGACCCGGCTCGGCGTGGAGCACGTCGACCTCTACCAGATGCACGCCTGGGACCACCTCACCCCGATCGACGAGACGCTGAGGTTCCTCGACGACGCGATCAGCGCGGGCAAGATCGGCTACTACGGCTTCTCGAACTACCTCGGGTGGCAGGTGACCAAGGCCGTCGGCCGGGCCGAGGCCCTCGGGTTCGCCCCGCCCGTCACGCTGCAGCCGCAGTACAACCTGCTCGTCCGCGACATCGAGCACGAGGTCGTCCCGGCCTCGCTCGACGCCGGCATCGGCCTGCTGCCCTGGTCGCCGCTGGCCGGCGGCTGGTTGAGCGGCAAGTACGTCCGCGACCAGGCGCCCACCGGTGCCACCCGCCTCGGCGAGGACCCGAAACGCGGCATGGAGGCCTGGGAGGCGCGCAACGCGGACGAGCGCACCTGGACCGTCCTCGACGCGGTCACCTCGATCGCCTCGGCACACGACGCCTCGGCCTCGCAGGTCGCGCTGGCCTGGTTGCTGCGTCAGCCCGCGGTCACCTCGGTGATCCTCGGCGCCCGCACGGTCGAGCAGCTGGACGACAACCTGGGTTCGTCGGCCCTGGCCGCGGCCCTCACCGACGACGAGGTCGCCCGGCTCACCTCGGCGAGCGCACCCCGGGTCGACGACTACCCCTACGGCACGGCGGGCGTCGCCCAGCGCGACCGGAAGATCACCGGCGGCCGCTGACCAGGAGGCGCGGCGCGCCTCCTGCGGGCACCGCGCCTCCTGCAGTCCCCCCCCCCCGCGCCGCTCATCCCGCACGACACCGCGAGATGGTCACCGCGCCAGGTTTTCTCCTGGCGCCGTGACCATCTCGCGGTGCTGTGCGGTAGAGCGGCACGCGTGACTCAGCATCCCGCCACGAAGTAAACGTCCCGCCACGCAATCCTGTGGCGGGACGTTTACGTCGTGGCGGCGTGCCCGGAGCCCGGAGGCGGGGCGGTGCCGTGCGGGGCGGGGCGGTGCGGTACGTCGGTTGCACATCGTCCTTCG